>CAIXAA010000539.1 GCA_903917305.1 uncultured Myxococcales bacterium
CGCGAGCCGCAGGCGATGCGGCGCGAGTTCAGCGCGGCAGCTTGACCCCGGGTTACAGGTGTTCAGGGGGGAGCCAAGGAAGGAGGTCTGGAGGAAAACTGCGGCGGGGGGCGGAACGCCACCCGCGAGAGCTGGTTTCCTCCAGATCCGCCTCAAGAACAGAAACTTCGCAACGCACCAACCAAGAACCGATCTCCAAGATCACCAAGACCGAACCAGCCGAGCGCAGCGCAAACCCGTTCCCCTGGCCAGCAGCCGATGCTATCCTCCCCCGCATGAGTGACCTCCACGCCCTCGTGAACCCCTCCGACCTCCGCGCAGCCCTGAACGCCGGCCACCTCGACCGCGTCGAAATCCAGGCTGTCGATCTCCCCCCGACCGACGTCGGCACCGTGCACATGACCGGCGTGCGCATGACCGGCACCAAGCTGGTCGGCTTGCACATCGCGGAGCTGCACGGCAGGCGCGTCCAAGCCCGCGGCGTCCTGCTGCGCGCCACGCGCTTCGAGAACGCCGAGCTGAACAACTGGGACGTCTCCGCAAGCCAGGCGCAAGAGATCCAGTGGCAAAGCGTGCAGTTGATCGACAGCCGCTTCACCGAGACGCCGCTGACCAACGCCAACTTCAGCCGCGCCGTCATCGTCGGCTGCGACTTTGCGATGTCGGACCTGAACCAGGCCAACTTCGCCGAAGCCCTGCTGCTCCAGTCGACCTTCACCGATGCGCGCCAAGGCGGCGCGGTGCTGGACAACGCCAACCTGTCGGGCGCGGTGCTGTGCCAGGTGAACCTGCGCGGCGCCAACCTGTTTCGCGCCAACTTCGCGGGAGCCGTGCTGATCGGCGTCGACCTGCGCGACGCCAACCTGGTCGGCGTGAACTTTCGCGATGCGATCCTGGTGGATGTCACGACCGATCGCGCGGATGTCGGCGGCCAGCCGCTGCCGCCCATCGAGACCGGGATGCCGATTGCCGAAGTGGCGCGGCGCCTTGCCAACCTGCCGGCGACGCACCTGGCGCGCCTGGTGGCGGCGGGGCTGATGCGCGGCGGTTCGGCGGTGCCGGCGCCGGCGCAAGCGTCGGTGCAAGCCATTGATCCGTTTGCCAGCCTCTTGCGTCAAGGGTTCGCGGGGCTGATCCGCGAGCTGCAGGGGCGCGGTGGTCCGCCGGAGCTCGCCATGCTGCGCGTCGAAGGGGATCATGTCTACGCGCGCAGCGTTGGCGGCGACGAAGTGCGACTCACTTCGGCGGATCGCGCTCCCCCGCGGCAGAATCCCGCGATGCGGACGCCCGACCCGTCGCCGGCTGCGCCACCTGCCCCTGCAGCTGCGCCAGCCGCCCCCAGCGCCGCGCCAGCCCCATCCGGAGACAGGCACTTTCGCGGGCTGGAGATCGACTGATCGTCGCCTAGTGCGCCGCGCCGTGCGCCATCGGCTTGTAGTGCTGCGGCAGCTGCGTCACGCCCAGCTGGTTGAGCATCCGCACCATGTCGTAGTAGCTGCGCACGCCGATGATCTTGTTGTCCTTGAACTCGATGATGTCGACCCACTGCACGTGCAGCTTCTTCTTGGTCGCCGGCATCGTGCCCGTCGGCAGCGTGACCTGGCCATCATTGATGCCGTGCGCGTTGCCTTCGATGACGACGTAGTTGTCCGAAGCGGCGATGACCTCGACGTCCGCCTTCATGTCGCTGCTCAAGTTCGACCACGACAGGAACCACTTCTTGGCGCCGTCGACGCCCTTGTACTGCTCGCCCGTGGCCATGCTGGTGATGACGCACTTCGGGTCGCAGAAGTCGACCAACGTCTTGTAGTCGCGGTGGTTGAACGAGTCGTAGAACTTGCGGGCGGTGCTCTCGTGAAGGGACTTCATCTGCTTCTCCATCTCGAATGGCGCGGGGTGCGCCGACGCGCGGAACCGACGGACGGGCAAGCCACGGCCGGGACCGACAAGGCCCGTGCGGCGACCGCTCGCGGATGACCATCGTTGTTTGACGCGTGACAGGGACGCTACGCTTGCCCGCCGGGTGGTTCAAGTCCGGCGCGAGCAGCCTCCGGCATCCTGGCGCGACGTCATGGCGTTGCCGTGCGCGCGCCCGGGCAGGCGGCTGCGGCCGCGCGGCCCTGCGGTGGTCAAGCTTCTGGCGGCTGGGGTGAATCGGCTGGCGTCCGCTATTTCACTGCGGAAACGTCCTCGCGCTGCACCACCGGAACGCGAAAGCGCGACGTTGCCAGCCCACCTGTCGCCGTGCCCACCGCAGCGACCAGCAGCGCGGCGCGCCAGCCGTAGCGCGCAGCCACGCCGCCCCATAGGGC
>CAIXAA010000540.1 GCA_903917305.1 uncultured Myxococcales bacterium
AGCGAAACTGCGGCGGCGGCCAGGGCGCTCGACCACCAGATCGACTGGCGCGACAGGCGGCCTTCGTCGACGCCCACGCCGCGCGCGGCGTCCGATCCCAACCCTAGCGCGTTCAAGTGCGGCGCATGTGCGATGCCAAAAGCCATGGCGCACGCGAGGATGAGCGAGCCGGGCGCCAGCGCCCACGGCGACGGCACCGAGACGCCGCCCATGAGCCACTGGGTCGCGGCGCGCAGGCGGACGTCGCTGAGGCGGTAGAGCACGAAGGACGTCGCGGCGCCGGCGAAGGCGGTCAGGACGAGGCCGGCGAGGAGCAGGCGCTCCGGGCGCGCGGGTCCGCCGGTGCGCGCGATGGCGAACGTCAGGGACACCGCGAGCATGGCGCCGCACAGCGCGGCCAGCGACTGCGACCACGGCAGCACCGTGGCCAGATCGAGGCCGAGCCCGGCCGCCAGCGCAGCGAGCCAAGGCGTCGCCAGCACGGCCGCCAGTGTCGCTCCTGCACTTGTGCCGACAAGATACGGATCTGCAATCGGATTTCGCGTAGCTGCCTGCAGCAGCACGCCGGACAGCGACAGGCAGGCGCCGACCAGCAGGCTGCCCAAGGCGCGCGGCAGGCGCACATCGAAGAGGATGGCGCGCGCGGCGAGGTGCGACGGCGAGGCGGGCGACCAGGCGTCGTGCAGCAGCGAGGACAGGCTCGACGGCGACGGCCCGATGGCGACCGCGCCCAGCAGCGAGACCAGCGCCAGCGCCAGGCCCGCCAGCCAGGCCAAAGCGAGTGGCGTCGTGCGCTTGCGGGCCAGCGGCAGCGTCATGGGCGGGCCTCGGTCAGCGGCGGGAGGTCGACGAAGGCGTCGGGATGCAACAGGCGGGCGATCTGTTCGACGCCGCTGGCGAGACGCGGTCCGGGGCGGCTGACCCAGTCGGCGTGCAAGGGAAAGACGTGGCCGTCGCGGACGGCGCGCAGCGCGGCCCAGCCGGGGCGTGCCGCAACACTGGCAGGCGACTGAGGCTGTTCCATCGAGTCGGCATCGGCGAGCAGGATCACGTCCGGGTCGGCACCGAGGAGCGATTCGGCCGACACCTGGAACCAGCTCTCGCCGGCTTGGGCAAAGACGTTGGCGCCGCCCGCGGCGGCCAAGACCGCGTGGCCAAAGGCTTTGGCTCCGATGGTGTAGGGACGGCCGCCATCGCCCGCGTCCATCTCGTAGAACACGCGTGGCTTGGGCCGGGCCGCGACGCGGCGAACGACCTCTGCGAGGCGGGCTTGGAAGGCGGCGGCCAGCTTCTCGGCGGCGGCCGGCTGCCCGCAGGCCTTGCCCACTTCGCGGATGGAGGCGGCAACGCCGTCGAGGTCGGGCGGCGCGAAGGAGAGCCAGGGAACGCGCGCGCCCTGCAACGCCGTGCGCAGGGCGGGCGGCGGAAAGTGCGTCAAGACGAGATCGGGACGCGCAGCGAGGATCGCCTCGGCGTTGGGGGCGAAACCGCGCACGGCTGGAATGGCGCGCGCTGCCTCGGGAAAGTCGCTCCAGCCGTCGCGCAGCACGATGCGATCGCCGCAGCCGACCGCGAACAGCACCTCGGTCAGCGCGGGCGACAGCGACACGATGCGCCGCGCGGCCGTCGGCGGCGGCGGGGCGACCGTGCGGCTGCAGGCCAGCAGCAGGCTCAAGAGCAGGAGAGAACAGCGCAACTTCGGCATCAGTACCTTCCCAGGTCGACGGCGCCGAGGCCGCCAGGGTTGGAGGCGAGGGGCGGCAGCTCGCTCGGCACGGGCCCTGCCACGTCGAAGATCCGAAGATCTCCGCCGACATGCGCCGCTTCGCCGGCCCAGATGCGCAAGGCGGCGGTGTCGGCGTAGAGCCCGCTCAGGGTGAAGGCGCCGTGCGCGGTGGCCAAAGGCGTGCCTTTTCCCGTGCTCACGTCGACGAGCCAGAGTCGGTCCGGGGTGCCCGCGGCGAAGTTGCCCGACGCAATGACCACGCCGCGCGTGGCGTCGACAAAGGCAATGTCCTTGCCGAATGCGCCCTTGCCGTCGAGGTCGGTCGCGCGCACCGCGACGTCGGCGATGGCGGGGACGTTGTCGGTGTCGAAGACCAGCACGCCGGAGGCCTTGGCCTGATCGGCGGCGTCGCCGAAGAAGCCGCTGCACACCACGCCGACCTTGTGCGTGCCGGGCAAAAGCGCCGCCTTGACGCAGTTTTTCACGTTGGGCGCGTCGATGCTGTGGACGATGGCGCCGGTCTCGGCGTCGAGCCCGAGGATGCGTCCAGTGCCTGCGGACTTGAAGTCGGTGGCGAGAGATGCCAGAGGAACCCAAATGATCTTGCCGTCATACGCCATCCTGCCCGGAGCCCCCAGCGTACCGGCCAGCGTGGCGTGGCTGCTGACTTCGACGCGGCCGACCAGCGTGCGCTGCGCGACATCGAGCACCAGCACGTCGTCGCCTTCGTCGAAATCCCCTGGATCCTCCGTCGGTTTGGCGTTGCGGCCCATGCGCGTCACGTACGCGCGGCTGGCCGAAGTCTGCACGTAGTCTTGCGGATTCGCGTAGAAGCCGCTCGCGACGGAGCGCTGCTCGGACACCTGGAGCGTCAGCGGATCGATGTAGGTGAGCACGCCGGATCCGCGGTCGATGAGCACGAGGCGGCCGTCCGGCGTCGGCGTCTGGGCCACGAGGACGTCGCCGCCCAGCGCCGTGCCGCCGGGCGTGACTTTCGAGCCGGAGTTCACGAAGTTCGGCGCCACGGCCTTGCGCGCCACCGGATCGACCAAGGACACCGACGTGGTCTTGTAGTCGCTGCCGATGATGGCGAGGCCGGCGCGGAGGCCGCTGGTGGCGTCGCCGGTCTTGGCGGCCGCGCCCGACGTATCGTCGGCGCAAGCTGTCAGCAACCCTATAAAAATGCAAAGCAATGGCTTCATCGGTGTCCTATGCGGTCAAGGAGCGGCGCTTTCCTTCTGCCAGCCCATCCAGCCGAGAGAAGCCAGGAACGTGCGTCCCGGCAGCGGATAACCAATCAGATCTGCTACGCGTTCATCGAGGAGGTTGTCCGCGCGCACGTCCACGTACAGCCCCGTGCGCGGGTGCTCGGCGCGCAGCCCGACCGCGAGCAGCGTGCGCGACGGCACGACGACCAGGTTGGCGGCGTCCAGGAAGTAGCCGGATTGCCACTGCAAACCGCTCCAGACGCCGAGTTGCAGCGGGCCGAGCGCGCGCTGCCCCTCCGCCCGCAGCGTCCAGCGCGTGCGCGGCCGCATCGGCAAAGCTTTGTTCTGATAGGCATCCTGCCCGGACTCGTCGCGCGCCACCAGCGTGGAGTGCTGCGCCCACACGTGCAGGTCGCGGCCCCAGCGCAGGTGGCCCGTCACCTCCAGGCCGTTCAGGCTCGCCTGCGAGACGTTCTCGTAGATGGCCTGGTGCTGGCCGTTCGTCACCAACTGCACGAGATCATGGACGCTTGACGAAAAGCCGGCGATCTCCAGCGCTGCCGTGACCCGGCTCACCTCCGCGCTGAGCGTCACGGCCGCGTCGAACGTCTGCGCCGACTCCGGCAGCAGGCGCGCATTGCCAAGGATGACGCCGTTGTTGCCGAACAGCTCGATCAGCGTCGGCGCGCGCAGGCCGCGCGTCCAGCCGGCCGTGACCAGCAGCGGCCGCCACAAGTGCCACGACGCGCCGACGCGCCCCGTCCACAACTGCCCTTCATTGATGGTGATTTCTCGCCACGAGGTCGGCACGCCTTGCTCGGTCATGCGCCGGCTCTGCTGCAGATCGATGCTGGCGGAGGGCACGAGATCCACGCCGGCGTCCTCCCAGCGCAGCGGCACGGACAAGCCCAGGCTGCCCGTCGTGCGCGTAGAGGCAGGAGAATCTTCGCCTTTCAGCAGGTCGCGGCTGTCGACCTGGCCCTGCTGCAAGCCGGCGCGCGCCTGCAGGCTCGCCGGTCCCCACGGCGCCGACTCGTAGGTCAGCGACGTGCCGGCCGCCAGCATCCGCTGGCGCGTGTGTTGCGCATAGCCGAGTTCGCCAAGATGATCATCGACTTCCGTCACCGCGAGACTGCCTTGGGCGAGCAGCCGCAGGCGATCGCCGCGCTGCAGCAGCGAGGTCCCGGTGGCGGCCAGCCAGCCCATGTGCCGTTGCTGATCCAGCTTCGTGTCCAGCGCTTCGTAGAGCGCCAGGCCGGGCAGCCCCTGGCGCAGGCCGGATCCGAGGTACCGGCCGTCGATCACCCAGGTGGGGCTTGCCCGCCAGCGCATGCCGAGGCTGCCGCCCAGGCGCTGCAGGGCGTTGTTGGCGCGCAGGCGCACGACGTCGTCGCTCTTGTCCCAGGACGTGCCGTGATCATTGACATAAGGGTAGTTGCCGTCGGATTGCAGGTAGCGCAGGCTGCCGGTGACGCGCAAGTCCTCCGTGCCGCCGGCGGCGGTGCCTTCGGCGATGCGCGCTCCATAACTTCCGGCGCCCACAGAGACTTCTCCGCCAGCGTCGCGGGGCATGCGCGAGAGGATGCGGAGCGTGCCGCCGATCGCCTGCGTGCCCAGAAGGGCAGGGGTCATGCCGCGGTAGACCTCGACGCGCTCGATCTGGCCCAGCGCGATATCCGAAAGATCCAGCGGTGTTCCATCGAGCGACGCGACTTGTACGCCGTCGATGAACGCGGCGACCTGCTCCGGTCCGCTGCCGCGCAGGCTGAGCTGGGTCGTTGCCCCAAAGCCGCTCAACTGCCGCACTTCAGCGCCCGGTTGCTCCGCCACGGCCTGGCCCAGCGACAAGTAGCCGCGCCGCAAGTCCGCGCCGCGCAGGGAAAGGACCGGCGCCGTCGCGTCCAGCTCGCCGCGCGGCAGGTCCGGCCGCCGCCCCGTGACGTCCAGCGGCGGCGCGTGCCATTCGAGTAGTGGTTTGTTTGGTGGACGTTTGTCTAGTATGCTGTCGCCGGTTCCGGTTCCGGTTCCGGTTCCGGTTCCGGTTCCGGTTCCGGTTCCGGTTCCGGTTCCGGTTCCGGTTCCGGTTCCGGTTCCGGTTCCGGTTCCGGAGCCCGAGCCCGAGCCCGAGCCCGAGCCGGGATCAGCCCAGGCGTGCCCGCAACAAAGCGGCACGAACACCGCGAAACAGATGAATTGGTTGACGAAACCTGAAGGCCGCATGCCCATCCCGCTGTCCCAATCCCCGGGGACACGTAGACAAGCTCGCGGCCGGTCTCCTGACTCGCAGCCTCCGCACGACGCCTTCCCAGCCGCGGGGCCAGTGGCTTTTGTCGTACAATTCGCTGCTTACAGTGGCGGGTCCGTGCCGGCATCAAACCGGCTTCCCTCGCTGGTTGGCGCGGCGACTCCGCGTGAGCGGTCGCGCCAACCACGGCCCTTGCGGGCACCGTGAGCGCCGTGAACAGAGCACAGGCTAGGGCGTCGTGCAAGGGTTCGATCCGCTGCACGGGGCCAGCAGGATCGGCGTCGCGATCGGCGTGTGCGTGCCCGGCGGGATCTGCTTGACCTGCATGCTGCCGCCGTAGGCGATGGCGCCCGTCGACGCGTCCTTGGTCGAGAGCGTCACGCCGATCGTCGAGCCGAGGATGTTGCAGATCACGAGGCCTTTGGCGCCCGTGGGCACGGCGCAGGTCGGCTTGGCGAACTGCATGTCGATGAGGCGCACGTCGTTGGCGTCGGCGGAGCTCAGGTTGCACGGCTTGGCGGCGTAGGGGTCGTTCATCGGGACGACGACCTTGTTCGCGCCGTCGCGGATCTCGACGTAGACCGTGCTGACGTTGTGCGAGCCGCAGCTGCCGCCGTCGGCGAATTGCCAGTCGAGGCTCACGGTTGCGCGCAAGTCAATGAGGTCGATGGGCGCCGGCACCACGAGCGTGCCGCTGCCGGGCACCTGGATCGGGCCGTAGACCGCGGCGTTGCCGAAGTTGAACTGGCCCGCGGCGCTGGCGCCGTCGACCTGCACGTAGCCGTTGCCGCCGGTGAGGCCGCTGACGGTCGCCGAGCCGGTGGCGCACGACACGGTCGCGCCGCCCAAGGTCTGCGATTGCGAGGCGTCGAGGATGCTGACGGTGACGTGGTCGACGCCGAACTTGGCGCACGCTTGGGCTGCCGGCTGGCCGTAGATCGTCCAGCTGACGGCGACCGAGCCGCCGCCGACGGGCTGCAACAAGGTGAGGTCAATCGGCTTCGAGATGGCGACGGTCGCGCCGCCAATCACCGTGAACGGGCCGTACAAGGTCGCGTTGCCCCACGTGCTCTGGTTTTGCGTCGTGATGCCATCGAGTTGCAAGTAGCTCGACCCGGCCGGGACGCCGGTGACGGTCAGCTGGCCGGCGGTGCAGGTCGCCTGCGCCGAAGCGAGGATCGTCTTCTGGCTCTGGTCGAGGACGCTGACGACGACCTTGTCGAGCTGGTTCTTCAAGCAGCCGGCGAGGGCCGCGTCGCCGTTGACGGTCCAGGAGACCGCGACCGAGCCGTTCGCGCCCGTGCCGCCGCCGAGGACGAGGATGCCGGTCGATTGCGTCGTGCCGCCGAGGACGGAGGCCATCTGCGAGGCGCTCGTGCTGACCAGCGCGCCGTTCGCGCTGTAGCCATCGATGCGCACGGTGTAGTCGCCTTCGATGAGCGAGACGCTCTGCGAGCCGACCTCGCAAGGGATGTTCGGGACTTGCACCTGGCTCTGCGTGCCGGTGCCCGTGAAGGTCAGGCGGACGTTGTCGATGCCGTTGCTGGCGCAGGAGCCGGTCGCGGTCTGCCATTGGACGATGAGGACGCCGCGCGTGGAGCCATTGACGACGCAACCTGGCAAAAGCAGGGCGCTCAATACGGCCAGAGAAAGGAACGAGAACAGGGAACGAAACAAGCGTTGCATGAGGCCACCTCCGCCGCGACAACGGCCGACGGCGCAGTCTATTCATCTCTTGGTGCCAAGCTCAAGGTGCAGCAAAGTTGACGGCTGGCGCTGGTGACGGATCCTGGCGCGGAAACCGGCAGGCCCGGTGGAGTTGCTTGGCATGGATCGACGCCGAAACAAGGATCGCACGCTGCCGCTGCTCGCTGGCCTGGCCCTGGCCGGCTGTTCAGCGGCGGATGTGGCGCAGCGACCGGATTATGCGTTTGAATCCGGGCAACTCAACCTGGCGGACGAGGTGCGCCTCGCGCCGCGGCCATCTGATCGTCCGCGGCCGGGTGGCACGCCTGCGTCCGGCGATCGCAGCGTAGCCGTGCGTGCGCGGCATGTTCCGGCGCGGCCGTCGCGCCAGATGCTGCTGCTGCCGCCGCCGGCCACCGAACCGGTGCAGCCGGCGATCGAGCCGGCGCCGCAACCCCGATCGCTTCCCATGCCGCCGCCCGCGCCTTCGACGCCCGAAGCGCCGCGTCCGCGGCCGACGCCGCCCCAGGTCGTGAACGAAGCCAACGAGAACCTGAGGGCGACGCAGCGGGTCGATGCCGCGGCAGCGCTGCTGGGCACGCCCGGCACCGCGGATCGCGCCTTTGTCGCCCACGTGCTGCGCGCCTCAGGCCAGGACATCGACGTGGCGCGCAACGCGCCGTATGCGGCGGCCTTGTACAAGGAACTGCAGACGCGCGGCACGGCGGTGGCGACCGATGACGTGCGCCCCGGCGATCTCGTGTTCTTTCACGATACTGCGGACAACAACGGCAACGGCAAGCCGGACGACGGCGTGACGATGGTCGGCGTGGTCGAGCGCGCGCAAGGCTCGCACGTCGTGTTCATCGCGCAGCGCGCCGGCAAGGTGCGGCGCATGGCCGTGGATCCGCAGCAGCCGCTGGTGGTGCGCGACCCGACCAACGAAGTGGTGAACACGCGCCTCGTGCGCTGGCCCGGCAGTCCGGCGCCGCTGACGACGGGGCAGTGCTTGACGGGGTATGCGCGGCCGCGGTGATCAGTCCTTGAGCCACACCAGCGTCACGCCATCGCCGCCTTCGCCCTGAATCCCCAAGCGAAAGTGATCGACCTGCGGATGCTTGCGCAGGTGCTGCTGCACCGCCGAGCGCAGCGCTCCCGTGCCCATGCCGTGCACGATGCAGATGCCCGGCGCGTTCTGCACCATCGCGCGGTCCAGCGCCGCATCCACCGAGACCAGCGCCTCTTCCGCCCGCGCGCCGCGCACATCGCAGGTGCGCTCCGCCGAACGCAGCGACAGCGTCTCCTCGTTCTCCGCCGGCGTCCGATCCGGCGCAGGCTGGTGCCGCGGCTGGTCCGCGGGCCGCGGCGGCTTGCGGCCCGGCTGATCGGAGGGCAGCGGCTGCCGCAGCTCGCCCAGCGTCGCCCACACTTCCATCGCACCCGCCCGCACGCGCACGCGCTGGCCGCGCGCGTCGACCTCGGTCACGTCCACCACGCGCTGCAGCCCGATGTGCCACACCGCCTTGCCCGGCGCGACCTGCTGAATCGCCAGCGGTTGCCGCACCGGCTTGCCCGAAAGCCCGCCTGCCGCCTCGTTCTTGAGCATCTCGACCTGCACCTGCCGCGCCGTCAGCAACTGCGCCGCGTCGTTCATCGCCTTGCGATCCCCGCCTGCCATCGCCCGCCTCGCTTTGTCGATGTCCTGTTGCACTTCCGCCAGCGTCGCCATCGCTTCCTGCGCCGCCTTGTCGATGCGCCTGTCCGCCGCCAGCTTCTCCAGCCGCCGCTGATCTTCCAGCAGCGCCCGCGCCCGATCGAGCTGCAGCTGCTGCTCCTCCACCTGCTCCAGCCGTTGCAGGGCGTCGCGCTGCAGCGCCTCGAGCCGCTCCATCGCCACCGCCGCCGCACTGCCCGCGCCGCCGCCCAGCTGCCGCGCGCGCTCGACAATCGCGGGACTCAGGCCAATGCGCTCGGCCAGCTCGAACGGACTCGACGAACCGACGTGGCCCATCTTGAGGTGGTAGGTCGGCGTCAGCTTCTTGGCGTCGAGCTCCAACGCCGCATTGCTGAACGTCTCGTCGCGCAAGGGCAGTAGCTTGAGCGCTTCGTAGTGCGTCGTCACCAGCCCGTGGCAACCCGGCGCCAGCTGACTCCAGGCTTCGAGCAGCGCCGTCGCCAGCGCCGCGCCCGCCAGCGGCTCGGTGCCATTCGCCAGCTCGTCCAGCAGCACGAGCACGCTGCCCGACGACGCCTTCGCGGAATCGTCCATCGCCTGCTGCACCGCGCGCAGGTGGCCCTCGAAGGTCGACAGCCCGCGCCCGATGTCCTGCGCGTCGCCCAGCACGATGGCCACCACGTCAAACCACGGCAGCAGCGTGTCCTTGCCCGCGCAAATCCACAGGCCGCGCCGCGCCATCTCGACCGCGAGGCCCACCGTCGTCAGCACGACCGTCTTGCCGCCACCATTCGGCCCGCTGATCACCAGCCAACGGCACGGCGGCTGCATCACGATGTCGTTCGGCACCACGCGCGCGCCGTCCAGCACCAGCAGCGGATGCCGCGCGGAGCGGATGCGCCACTCGCCGTCCGAGAACTCCGGCGGATTCGCGTCCAGTCGCTCCGCCAGCCGACCTTTGGCCAGCAGCACGTCGAGCGCCGCCAGACCTTGCACCGCGGCGGTCAGCAGCTCGGACTCGCTGGCGACGACCTCGGTCAGCTCCGCCAGGATGCGCCGCTCCTCGCGCCGCACCGCATCCTGCGCCAGCGCCAGCTGGTTGTTGCCCTCCACCATCTCGGGCGGCTCGACGTACACCGTCTGCCCGGTCTGCGAGGAGCCGTGGATGATGCCGCCCAGCGCCCGCTTGCCCGCCATGCGCACCGGCAGCACGTAGCGATCGTCGCGCACCGTATAGTAGTCGTCCTGCAGCAGGCCTTGCTCGTCGGTCTCCTTGACCAGCTCCGCGATGCGGCGGCGGATGCGCGAGGCAATCTGCAGTGCTTCCTGGCGCAGGCGACCCAGCTGCGGACTCGCGGTGTCGAGCAGGCGGCCTTCGGCGTCGATGGCGTCGTGCAGCAGGTTCGCGAGCAGGCCGAGGTCGGGCAGGGCGCTGAACTCCTGGCGGATGTCGGCCGCGTCATCGGGCCATTTGCGCGCGCCGGCCACGACGCGCACGCAGCAGCGCGCGAGCTGCGAGATGACCGCGAGGTCGACGCCGTCGAGCATCGAGCCATGGGCGGCGTGCACCAGGAAGTCGGCGATGTCGAGGCGGACTTGCAGGCTGGGCGCGGCGCCGCAGGCCAGGAGGTAGCGGGCTTGCCCGACGCGGTGCAGCCAGTTCTCGGCGGTGCTGCGATCCGCGGCGGCGGGGAGTTTGTTGCAGAGGGTTGCGCCGATGTCGGTCTGGCATTGCCCGGCGAGGGCTTCCAGGACGCGTTCGAGTTGGAGGGCGGTGGTCATGCGGGCCTCGAAGTGAGGCGCGCGTTGTAGCAGGTGCGCCGCCTCGATGTCATCGCGACCGGCCGCGCCGTTCCCGTCCAGCTTGTCCTTTTGCCACATTGCCACCCGCACCGTTGACGCTGCCGGCCTTCGCTCCTAGCTTGGCTGGCACCGTTCCCTGTTTCCACGCCCCAGGCGTCGCCGCCCATAGGAGATCCGCCCCATGCCCACCGGAACCGTCCGCTTGCACCGCGTCATCCGCGCGCCCGCCGAGCGCATCTACCGCGCCTTCCTCCAGCCCGAAGCCATCGCCAAGTGGCTGCCGCCCTTTGGCTTCACCTGCACGGTTCACCACATGAACGCGCACGTTGGCGGCACGTACCGCATGTCGTTCATCAACTTCCGCAGCGGCAATGGTCACGCCTTTGGCGGCACCTACCAGGAGCTTGTGCCGGGGGAGCGCATCCGCTACACCGACTCCTTCGAGAACCCCAACCTTCCCGGCACGATGCAGACCACCATCGAGTTCGCGCCTTGCGTCTGCGGCACGGAGGTGAGCGTCGTCCAGGAGGGCGTGCCGGAGGCCATCCCCGTCGCCTTCTGCTACCTGGGCTGGCAGGAGTCGCTGGTGCAGCTGGCGCAGCTCGTCGAGCCCGAGATCCCGGACTGAGGCAGGGCCGCGCCGTCGACAACGCTGACGATTGCGCCTAGCGTTCTGGCGGCGCCTGCCCGCGCAGCCCAGAAGGAATCAGCCATGTTTCCAGCGATCCTCGCCTGCGCACTCACCGCCTGCGCCTTGGCCGTTCCCGCCGGCGCCGCGCCCGTCGATGTCCAGACGCTGCAAGTTGCCGGCACCTATCGCCACCCGTCCGGCGTCGAGTTCCCGGCCGCCGTCGCCGGTTTTGCG
>CAIXAA010000541.1 GCA_903917305.1 uncultured Myxococcales bacterium
GAACTGCTGACGCAGCAAGTGCTTTTCGCGGCGAATTCGGTGGCGGAGATGATGCACCGCATCGTCCACATGCCCGCGGAGGCGCCATCCGCGGTGCCGGGCGGCCAGTGGGTGCCGCCGGAGCTCGACGACCTCGTGCTGTCGATGCTCGCCAAGGATCCGGCCCAGCGCCCGCAGACGATGGCCGAAGTGGCGCGCCGGCTGGAGCGTGTGCGGCCGGCGACGGAAGCGGCTTGGGCGCGCTGGTTCCTGCCGGGCGGCGAGGGCATGGGGCGCACGCCCACATTGCGCTCGGCCGCAACGCTGCCGCACCTGGCGCGCAGTCCGCAGTCCGCCAAACGGCCGCTGCCGCTCGTGCTGGTGGTGGACGACGACAAGGTCATGCGCGGCCTCGTGCGATCGCTCGTGCTTTCGAGCGGTTGCGACTGCGAGACGGTCGACAGCGCCGAAGCCGCCCTCGAATGGCTGCGCGGCCATCCGCCACCGGACGCGCTGATGACCGACCTGCTGATGCCCGGCGTCGACGGCGTGACGCTCGCCGACACGGTGCGCAAGCATGGCTACGACGGCGCGCTCATCTTCTGCACGAGCGTCGCCTCGGAGCAAGTCCGCAGCGATGCCGCGCGCTTGCGGGACGCCTGGTGCCTCGACAAGGCGACCGAGCTCTTCCGCGTGCCGGAGGTGCTGCGCGCCGCGGGCATCGCGCCGCAGTTGAGGCCCTAGATGCGCCGCCAGCTGACCTGGATCCTCGGCATTCTGGCGCTCATCGCGGCGTACGGCTCGGCCTTTCCCTGGCTGTATCGCCACTTGGGGCCGGGGGCCGAGAGCCTCGCCATCCTCGTCGTGCTCATCGCGGCGGGGCGCGGGCTGACCCTCGGGCTGCTGGCGGCGGGTCTGTGCCTGATGCTGCACCTCGTGCTCGCCCATCAGGTGCTGGGGATGCCCTGGTCCGTGTGGCGCAGCGGCGGCGCGCTGGCAACGGCGCTGGCGTTGCCCCTCGTGGCGGCAGTGGTCGGCCGGCTGCGCGACCTGCACGAGCGGCTCGACGCCGAAATGGCGGTGCGTCGCCAGACCGAGGCGGAGCTGCGCGACGCCCGGCACGTCGCGGAGGCGGCGAGCAAGGCCAAGAGCGAGTTCCTCGCCCGCATGAGCCACGAAATCCGCACGCCGATGCACGGCGTCCTCGGCATGGCGCAGGTCCTGGCGGAAACGCA
Organism: uncultured Myxococcales bacterium; assembly: GCA_903917305.1. Lineage (GTDB taxonomy): Bacteria > Myxococcota_A > UBA9042 > UBA9042 > UBA9042 > CAIXAA01. The sequence continues at coordinate 1,215 of CAIXAA010000541.1, forward strand.
GCTGACGGCCGAGCAGCGCGAACACCTCGAGATGATGCATGACTCCGGCAAGCTGCTGCTGGCGGTGCTCAATGACATCCTCGATTTCTCGAAGATCGAAGCCGGGCGCATGGAGCTCGATCCCGTGCCGTTCGAGCTGGTTCCGGCGCTGCGCGAGGTGCGCGAGCTGCTCGCGGCGGCGGCGCGCAACAAGGGCATCGAGCTGCGCCTGGAGACCGCGCCCAACCTGGCCACCCACGTCGTTGGCGATACGCTGCGGCTGCGGCAGGTTGTGCTCAACCTTGTTGGAAATGCGGTCAAATTCACGGAGCGCGGCGGCATCGTCATCCGTGCCCGAACAGACGCGCTGCCCGGCGATCGCGTGCGGCTGCGCGTCGAGGTGGCGGACACGGGCATCGGCATCAGCGAAGCCGCAACCGTGCAAATCTTCGAGGCCTTTGGCCAGGCCGACGCGTCCACGACGCGCGTCTACGGTGGCACCGGCCTTGGCCTGGCGATTTGCCGGCAACTTATCGAATTGATGGGCGGACGCATCGGCTGCGACAGCGTGGTCGGGCAGGGCAGCACGTTCTGGTTCGAGGTCGAGCTGCAACGCGCCGCCGTGCCGGAGCCGACGTTGGCCAGCCTGCTGCCGCCGACGCCGGCGCGTGCCAGCGGCCGCGTGCTCGTGGCGGAAGACAACCGCATCAACCAGGTCATCGCGCGGCGCCTGCTCGAGACCCTCGGTCTCCAGGTCGACGTCGTGCCGGATGGCGCGGCGGCGGTGCAGGCTGTTTCGCAAACATCCTATGATGTCGTGTTATTGGACTGCCAGATGCCGGTCCTCGACGGCTACGAAGCGGCGCGGCGCATCCGTGCGGCGCAAGGGTCCGGCCGGCGCGTGCCGATCCTGGCGGTGACGGCGTCGGCGCTGCCGGGCGACCACGAGCGCTGCCGCGAGGCCGGGATGGATGCCGTGCTGCTCAAGCCCTTGCAGGCCGATGACTTGCGCGATGCGGTCACCCGCCACCTGCCGCGCCAGAAGTGGCAGAGCGCGGCGTTGGCCCTGCCGTCCGGCCCGGCGGAGCTGCCGATCATCGAGATCGCGACGCTGGCCGACTTGAAGCGCGCCGGCGGCCGCGACGTGGTGCGCACGGTGGTGGCGCTGTTCGAGGAAGCCGCAGGCGAGGCCCGCGAGGAGCTGCGGGCGGCCGCGGGAGATGGCAAGCAGCTCGCGGCGTTGGCGCATCGGCAGCGCGGCACGGCGGCTTGCGTCGGTGCGCGCCGCCTGGCAGCTTCGCTCACCCAGCTCGAAGCCGTCGCGAAGGCGGGCGATCGCGCGGCGTCCGACGCGGCCATCGAGCGCATCGGGCGTGAACTCGATGAAGCGCTGCGCGTCCTGGCGCGTTACCGGTCCGGCGACTCGGCCGCGTTCGAGTTGCCGCCCGTCTGAGAGGGTGTGAAGTCCTTCACAACCTCCGCGGCCCCGGTTGCGCGGGGTGCGGCGGGCCACTACCCTTGCCACCCGGCGCACTGCCTCGCGCCCCAAGAGCCTGCCATGCTTGCAAGCCTCCCTCTCCGCCTCGCCTTTTGCCTGGCCTTGGTCCCGGCCGCCGCGCTGGCCGCGCCGCCTGCCGCCCCCGCGCCCGCTGCGCCTGCCGAGTCGGGCGATGCCACCGCCAATCCCGTCGAGAAGCCCGTGCGCACACTGATCGCCGCCGTGCGCTACGGAAAATTCCCCATGGCCATCAAGGTGCTGGACGGCGAGAGCCAGGGCCGGCTGCTGCTCGCGGCCGATTGGCCCACGGCGACCGAGGCGCAGCGCACGGAGTTCATCCAGCTCTTCCACGGCGTCTTCGCCAAGATCGCCTTCCCGAAGATGCAGAAAAATTTCGAGCACTTGGAGTCCATCGTCTACGACGCGCCCGAGATCACCGGCGACACGGCGAAGATCAAGTCGACCATCACGATCCTGCATGCCCTGAAAAAGCAAGAACTCAAGCTGCGTTACGCGATGCACAAGGTCGGCGCGGACTGGCGTATCGTCGATGTCGCGGTGCTCGGCGACTCCATGCTGACCGGCGTGCGCGAGGACCAGATTGCGCCGATCATGAAGGAAGGCGGCTGGCCCA
>CAIXAA010000542.1 GCA_903917305.1 uncultured Myxococcales bacterium
CAGCGTCCAGACCTCGCCGTGCTGCAGGGCGGAGAGCGACAAGGCGAGGTGGTCCTCGTACAATCCCAGCGCCCACTCGCTGCGTAGGGAGCGGATGGCGATGAGAAACACGACGTGAAGGGTCAGGTCGAGGGCGATGAGGCCAAAGACGGCGGGGCCGAGGCGCTGGCGCAGGCGGGAGAGGAAGTCGGGGTACACGCTGCGCTCCTGGTTGGTTCCCTGACACCCGAACCGGATCCCGAACCGGAACCGGAGCCGGAACCGGAGCCGGAGCCGGAGCCGGAGCCGGAACCGGAGCCGGAGCCGGATCGAATGTCAGGCTCACGATAGGTCGCGGCCCGGGCACGGGCAAGGTGGAGGCACGGTGAACGAGGACAAGCACGCGGCGCAGGCGTGGACGGCGGCGCAGATCGCCGAGGATCTGCTGGCGCAGGTGGACGAGCTGCTCGGGGAGCAGCTGCCGGGACCGGCCATTGCCCGCGCCCTCGAAGCCGAGGGCATGACGCAGGAAACCGCCGAGGCGGTCGTGGCGGAGGTGCGCGGCGCCCGCGCGGAGGTCGCCGACGACGCGCAGATCGTCTGCGGCGTGGAGACCGCGCAGCTGCGGCGCTTCGTGCGCTTGCCCGGTTCGAGCTTGCAGCCTGATGCGGATCGCATGGCGGAGTTGAGGATTGCCTTGACGGCGCGAGGACTTGGCGCGGCAACGGCGGCCGCGCTGGTGTCCGAGGTGGCCGCCGGCCAGAGCCGTTTGGGCGACGTGTTCTCCCGCCGTCTGCGGCGCGTAGCGATGCAAGGCATGATTGCAGGGGCAGTTTTCACCCTGTTCTTCGCCTGGACCACGCTCGCGAGCTGGCCCGCGAGCCGCTGGCACCTGCTCACCGTCTCGGTCACGGCCGGCATGACGGTCTACAGCGCGCTGCTCTACCGTCGACAGTCTTGATCTCACCGGGCCGGATTCAAGAAGCGCGGCAGTTGGGCTATGCTCCCGCACCATGAAAACGCCTCACCTGCCCGTCACGGTCCCTCCTGTCCATCGCATCGAGGCGCGGCTGCGCGCCATGCTGTGGCAGGTGCGTTTCTCTTCGGATCTCCAGGAGTTCGTCCTCGATGGCGAAGTACCGTCGGTGCTGTCGCAGGCGGTGGCGGCCAGCCTCGAGGCCGAGCTTTCCGTGCCCGGCGAGGGGCGTTGGCGCACGCACCTGGACGCGGGCGGCCACCTGCTGAGCGTGGCCGTGGACGAGGAGGCGAGCGAGATCCTCCTTGGGTCTCCGCGCTTTGCCACCGAGGCCGCGATCCTGTTCGCGCTGCGGACCACGCCGCACCTGCAAGCCGAGACGATCGCGGAATGGCAAGCGCTGGTCGAGGGTTGGCGCGCAGCGTCCGAGCATGCGGCGCCCCTGCACATCCAGACGCTCATCGCGCGCCACGGGCTGCTCGATCCGTTTGCCGGGATCGGCGCTTCGCAGTATTTGCAGCTGGTTGCCGCGACGGCGCGCAAGGCCGAGTCCCTCGACCGCGACGTGCGCGACTACCGGCCGCGCCTGACCGAGCGCATGAGCCAGTGGGGCCTGGGCCTCAACCAGCACTTCGCCATTCTGCGCGTGCACTTGCTGCGCTTCGTCGCGGCGCTGCCTTCCCTGGACCATGACGTCGAGGGCAGCGAAGTCGTTCGTCTTTTGCGCGAGATGCTGCGCCGCATGCTCGCCGGTTCGCAGCGCGCCGCCGCCGCCGGTTTCGAAGGCGACCGCCAGGCACTGCCGGCGTGGATCGAAGGCTCCTGCCGGTTCGGCCTCCGCGTTCTCGCGTACTTGCCCATCACCTGGGTCGCGACGGCGACGCGCCAGGCCGTGCGCCAGCTGGCGCGCCTCTTCATCGCCGGCGAGTCGATGGCGACCGCGTGGCCAGCCTTGCAGCGCCTTGCCGAATCGGGCCGCGACGCGACGCTGGACCAACTGGGGGAGCTGGTCGTCTGCGAAGCAGAAGCGGACACCTACTGCGCCAAGGTCTTGGAACTCGTGCGAGGTCTGGCGGAGCGCTACCAGAACGCCGCGCAGCCGATGAACGGCGCCGGCATCGAGCGCGCCCACGTTTCCATCAAGGTTTCAGCGCTCTGCTCCGACTTCAA
>CAIXAA010000543.1 GCA_903917305.1 uncultured Myxococcales bacterium
CACCGGCAGCAGCGCCTCCTCCACCTGGCGCGGCGTCGGATTCTCCGGCAACCCCGCGAGCGCAGGCTGGATGGCGAACGCCGGGCCATCGTCCAACTGGGTCAGCGCCAGCCCCCAAGCGCTGCGCTCGCCGCCCGCCGCCTGCCAATCCGCTTGCAGGTTCTTCACCGCCAGATCGTGCAGCCGGCCGAGCCATTGCTGCGCGAGATCCAGTTGCTGCACAAGCACTTCTCCGTGATCGACAGCCAGCTCCGCGTGCTGTTCGACCAGATCCGCGATGCGCAGGTCCAGCTGGCCGGTGGCGTTGCGCAGGCCTTGCAGGCAGCGCGCATCCACCTCCGCCAGCCGCGGCGCGAGCTGCGCCTGCAGCCAGGCCGGCGCGCGGTAGTCCTCCGGCACCGCCGCCTTCAACACCGCACTTTCACGTTGCCATTCAGCCCATTGCCCGCAAGGCCCGGTCGGTTTGAGCAGGCGCTCCAACTGCGGCAGGTGGCGCGACGTCACCTGATGCTGGCGCAGCAGCGCGTCGAGCTTCTTCAACGCCGTGCGCGCATCCGGCGCCGCCGCAACGTCGCGGCGGGCCGGCTCCGCCACGCGTTGCAGCGCGCCGGTGCGCAGGGCGAGCGCACTCGATGCCGCGCGATAATCGGAGAAGCGGCACTCTTCCAGTGCAAGCCTGGCATTCCACAGCGGAATCTCCGGACCCTTGCCGCCGTCGCCGCGCGCGTGCAGCGCCAGCGCCGACTGCGCCTGCCCGGGGTGACCGGACGCCAGCAGCACGGTCGCCGCCAGATCGCCGCCGCGCGCCACGGTGTCCGGCTCCAGGCTGCGCACGGCGCGCTCCGCGGCGTCGACGTCGCCAAATTCCCAAGCCGCGTGCGCGGTTTGCAGCAGCAAGGTCTGCGCCAGCTCGCTGCACGACGGACACGTGCGCCGCGCGTGCGCCAGCGCGGACGCGAGATCGAAGGCCGCATCCTCCATCCGGCCGCGGTACACGCCGTCGTAGAGCGCCAGCAAGGCGTGCTGCTGCGGCGTGCGCGCGACGTGGCGCAAGTGGTAGGCCAGGCCGTCCGCGGCTGCCAGATCCTCCGTCTCCAAAGCGGCTTGCAGCCCCAGGAAGCAGGCTTCGGCATCCGCGGCAATCGTCCCGTCGCAGTAGGGGCGCAAAACGGTGGCTGCACGCGGACTTGGGGCAAAGCGGCGCGCGGCCTCGTGGTAGGCGTGCAGCACCTGGTCCAGCGGCCCTTCGTGATCGGCGAGCGTATCCAGCAGCCATTGCGCGGCGATGGCCGGCAAGCCCAGGCGCAGGAAGGCTTCAGCTGCCAGGAAGCGCCCGGTGCCGGACTCGCAGTGCCCGGCCAGGCACGGCGCGAGGATCTCCAGGGCCCGCGCGGGATGGCCGGCGAGCAGCGCGGCGCCCGCCTCGTACTCCGTCACGCCGATGCGCCGCGCGATGCCTTGGGGCGCCGGATCCACCGCCGTGCGCCGCGGCGCATCCTCGCGCGCCAACGCCCGGTCGACTTCGTGGTGCAGCGCCGTGACCACAGGCTTCTTGCCCGCGACCAGCTGCCGCAACGTCAAGCGGTCGGCGCCGTCCGCCGCCAGCTGCGAGAGCCCCGCCGCCGTGACCGGAGGGCGGCCCGGAGGCGATCCCGCTGTCGTCTCGGCACTTTGGCCCTGCGCTTCCGGAATGCCGGGCACCAGATCGGCAAACGCCTGCTTCTGGTCGCAACCGTCGCTTGTCACGTGCTGCAGCAGGCTGGACGGCTCCAGCTCCAGCGCCACCAGCCGGCTCGGCGCTTCCAAGGCCCCAACATCATTCAGCCGCGCCACCATGCCGTGCACCCAGACGTCGATGTGCGTCTTGGTCTGCGCGACGACGGCCAGCTCCATGCCGGCGGGCAGGGGCAGGGTCGGCGGCAGCTCCGCGCGCGGGCCGGCATCCAGCCACCGCAGCGGCTGCAGCGTGACCGGCCGCCGCGTGCGCGCGACCTGCGCGGTGTGAGGGCAACTGCGGATGGGGCCTAGGGGACTTTGCAGCGACATCTCCGGCCCGGTCGTGATCTCCTCGGCCAGCACGAAGCCGCGCACCGCCGCGTGCCCGACGCCGTACCAGAGCGTGTGCGTGCCGCTGCTTTGCTGGGCGGAGAGGATCTCGAGCTCCGTGCCGGTCGCCAGCGCCACCGTCTCGTCGCCATCCCCACTGCGATTGGGCACATACAGCACGGTCGGCTGGCGCGTGCGACCCGCCCACACCGGCCGGTAGCAAAAGGGCGTCGCCTCGGTCCAATAGGCCTGCGGGTGCCGCTGGTTCGACAGCAGCAGATCCGTGCGCTGCAGCAGCCCCAGGCGCCCATGCACGTAGGCCAGCGCGAAGTTGCCCAGGCGCCGGCAGGCCACCAGCGGCGTGCCGGGCAGCAGGCGCAGGACGTCGGTCACCTCCGTCCACTCCGCGCGGGGCGGCCCCAGCACGAAGAAATCGCCACCGGAGGGCACGACAGTGCCCAGCGTGCACATCGGCCGGGTATCGTC
>CAIXAA010000544.1 GCA_903917305.1 uncultured Myxococcales bacterium
GTGCAAGGACACCGAGACCTGCGACGCGACCAGCAACAAGTGCATCAGCGCTTGCACGCCGGCCTGCACCGGCGGCTCGAACTGCACCAAGGGTGCCGACGGCACGTTCACCTGCGTCGCGCCGGCCTGCCAGTTCCCGACCACGTGGGGCCCGAACCTGCAGAAGTTCAGCAAGCTCGCCATCTCGGACGTGACCAAGGGTTGCGACCTGGACGGCGACGGCAAGCCGAACAACGTGCTCGGCAAGGTCGTCTCGCTGTACAAGGATGCCAACACCCAGCTCGCCAAGACGGTTGCGGACGGCACGATCGTCCTCATCCTCGAGGCGCCGGGCTACAAGACCGACAAGACCCCGTTCGACATCAACCTGCTCATCGGCAAGTTCGACAAGACGGCGACGCCGGCCTGTGACCCGACCACCGCGACCTGCAACTACACGATCACGGCGGCCAGCTACAACACGGCGACGGCGGCGACGGGCTTCTGCCCGGCGCTGGTGACGTTCCCGGGCGCCAAGGATGACGCGGGCACGCTCAGCACGAGCGGCAAGGATGTCTTCCAGCTCAACGTGCCGGTGGTCGGCATGAACCTCAACCTCAAGATCACCCAGGCGTCGCTCCAGGGCACGACGGCCGACATGACCAACTGGAAGGGCACGACCTCCGGTATGGTTTGCGGCGTCATCTCCAAGGACGACCTGAATGCGGCCATCGACGCGATTCCGCCGGACGTGCTCGCGCAGATCGGCGACGCCGCCACGGTCAAGAGCCTCGTCGCTGGCATCTTGAAGCCGGACATCGCCCTGACGCCCGGCGGGCCGAAGGATGCGCTCTCCGTGGCCATCGACTTCGAGACCATTCCGGCCAACGTGACCGGCATGGCCCCGTAAGCTCGGCCTCCTAGGCAGAACTCGCTGGTGGCGGGGTGCTTCGGTGCCCCGCCACTGGCGTTTTTGCCGCACGAAAGATCGCGCGAAAAGCGACGCGCGAGCTTGACATGGGCGGCGACCTCCCTTAATGTCCCGCGTCGCTGTGAGGCGAGGCTGCGCAAGCGGTTCGAGTCCAGCGCTCGCAGGGCGATGGAGCTCAAAGGGCGATGGAGCTCAAAGGGCGAATAGCTCAGAGGTAGAGCTTCGGCTTTACACGCCGCGGGTCGCAGGTTCGATCCCTGCTTCGCCCACCTGGTGTCTAGTGTCTTGAATGGAGTGGTAGTTCAGTTGGTTAGAACGCCGGCCTGTCAAGCCGGAGGTCGCGGGTTCAAGTCCCGTCCGCTCCGCCAGAAAGTGTGAGACACCGACAAGTGTGCGAATGGGCTGCCCTCGGGCGGCCCTTTTCGTTTCCGGCTCAGTGCGTTTCTGACTCAGTGCGTTTCTGGCTAGACCGGGTACAGGCTGGTCGCGTACACGTCTGTCGGCGCCACGCGATACGCGCTCGGCACGCTGGTCAGCCGCACCAGTGCACGCCGCCCCGCCCAACGCGCCACGTGCTCATCGACGCGGATCTGGCTGCCGGACGCCAGGCCCAGCAGCGCGAGCGGATCGAGCCCCGGCCCCACCATCGACGGATCCGCGCCGCACGGGTGATCCGCGACCACGGCCGCGCGGACCTCGAGCTTGGGCTCCGGAATGTGCGAAATCTGCGCGTGCATGCCCGCGACCGCGTCGAGCATGTGCGCCACGACGCCGCGCGGGTCGCCGTGACAGGCCATGCGCACTTCGATGTGCGGCCCTGCCGGCCCCGAGACTTCCGCGCCGCACTCGCGCAGCCCGTTGAGCGCCGACGCCAGGATGTGCCGCGCAATCTGCTCCAGCGCTTCCGGACCGTACGTCATGCCGCTCTGCTGCATCTGCCGCACTTCGATGAGCGCGCGCACCGACTCGATGTCCCCCGCCCACTCGCGCCGCGAAGGCAGCGGCGGCGCCGCCACCGCCACTGGGCGGCGCAGCAGGTCGCACGACGGCGGCCGCAAGGAGTGGCGCATGCCGGGCCGCTGCAGCTCCAACGCACGCTTGTGCCGCTGCCGGATCAGCCGCAGCGCGTCGCGCACCGCCCGCGTCGAGGTCGGCCGGTGCTCCGGGTTCTTCGCCAGCAGCGGCATCAGCCACGACTCGAAGCCGTCGGGCAGCTTGTCGGCCAGCCGATCCTGCAGCGAAGGCGGCGGCGTCGAGAGCTGGTGGTGGCACAGGTCCACCGGCGTCGCGCCTTGGAAGGGCGGCTCGCCGCTCAGCAATTCGTACGCCACGCAGCCCACGAGGTAGAGGTCCGTGCGGCCGTCCACCGGGCGACCCTTGACCTGCTCCGGGCTCATGTACGCTGGCGTGCCGATGATGCCGGCGTTGTCGGCCATCGCAATCGGGCCTGGCGCTTGGGCAATGCCGAAGTCGACCAACTTGCACTGCCCCGCCGTGCCGCCGCGCAGCAGCATGATGTTCTCGGGCTTGACGTCGCAGTGGATGACGCCGGCATCGTGGCAGGCGGACAGCCCCGCGAGCAGGTTCTCCAGCACTTGCAGACCGGTCGTGATGTCCAGGCCGCGGCCCTGGCGCAGCACGCGATCGCGCAGGCTCTCGCCCTCCACCAGCGCCATGTCGATGAGCAGCAAGCCATCGCCCGTGCGGCCAAAGCGGTGCAACTGGACGACCGCCGGGTGCATGACGAGGCGAACCAGGCGGGCTTCCTGCAAAAAGCGCTGGGCGCTCTGCGCGTTGCTCGCGTATTCGGCCTTGAGCAGCTTGAGCGCCACGGCGCGCTTGGTCAGCCGGTCCCAGGCGCGAAACACCGTGCCCATGCCGCCGACGCCGATTTGTTCAATGAGTTCGTAGCGATCGTCGAGCACGTCGCCGGCGCGGCCGAGGAACGCCGTGACCATCTCGAGCGGTGCGCCGTCTGACGGGCAAGTGCGGCGGTTGCCACGGAAGTGGCGCCGACACTGGCGGCAGAACAGCAAGTCGGATTGGAGTTGGGCGCTCTTCATTCCGTGCCGGCGGCCGGATCTTGACCGACCACCGCGACACTAGGCCGGCTTTGCAAGGAGGCAAGAAAATCGCCGGTCGCGGGACTTTACACGGCTCCCGTGCTGCACTACGAACAGCCTCCGGCCAGCACGCCGGCATCGACATCAGGCGGTCCAGACCCACCATGCGCATTGTCCTCACCAACGACGACGGCATCCACGCCCTCGGCATCGCCGTCTTGGCCCGCGTCGCCGAGCGCTTCGGCGAGGTCTGGGTCGTCGCGCCCGACACCGAGCGCAGCGGCGTCTCGCACGCCATCACGCTGTTCAAGCCCTTGCGGCTGCGGCAGATTCGTCCGCACTGGTTCGTCTGCGACGGCACGCCGACCGATTGCGTGTACCTGGCCATCAACCAGATGGAATTGAAGCCGGATCTGGTGCTGTCCGGCGTGAATCCGGGGCCGAACCTGGCGCACGACGTGCTGTATTCCGGCACGGTGGCCGGCGCGCTCGAGGGCGCGCACTGGGGCGTGCCGAGCGTGGCGGTGTCGCATTGCAGCAGCCAGGAGTCCGATCTGGCGCAGATCGAGCCGTACCTCTACGACATCCTGGAGCCGGTCATCGCGGCGGCGCAGCGCATGAAGGTGGCGCTCAACGTGAACCTGCCGCCGGTGCAGCGGGCGCCGTACAAGTCGACGCGGGTCACGCGGCTCGGCCAGCGCTTCTATTCGAACGAAGTGATCCAGCGCAACGACCCGCGCGGCCAGATGTACTACTGGATCGGCGGCGCGTCGGTGCACATGCCGGACGTGCAAGGCAGCGATTGCAATGCGATCCGCGACAACCACGTCAGCGTCACGCCGCTGAGCGATGACATGACGCGGCACACGGCCTTGGACGAGCTGAGCGGCCACCTGCCGCAGGACGCGGAGCCGCCCACCGAGCCGCGCGGTCCGTGGATCGCCGACCGCGCGGCGCCGTACGTGCCGCCGCTGACCTCCGTGGCAGAGCCGATGGATCGTCCACCGCCGGCCGAATGACCCTGGAGCGCCGATCAACAATCGTTGAGCGGCGCTCACCGGAGCCGGCGCGTCCGCATCGGCGCGCTCGGCGACCCAAGAACCCTGCCGAGCATTCAATCAGGAACCGGTTTCTGATTGATGCTCTAGAGACCAGGAGCCATGATGTCGATCGAGCACTACGTCCACCTCATCCGCGATGTCCCGGACTTCCCCAAGCCTGGCATTTTGTTCAAGGATATTACGCCGCTGCTGCAGCACGGCCCGGCCCTGTGCGCCGCGATCGACGGCATGGTGGCCGGCACGCGGGGAATGCAGGCCGACGTGATGGTCGGCATCGAGTCGCGCGGCTTCCTCTTCGCGGCGCCCATGGCCTACGCGACGCAGAGCGGCGTGGCCCTCATCCGCAA
>CAIXAA010000545.1 GCA_903917305.1 uncultured Myxococcales bacterium
GGAATATTGAAGAACTGGTAGTTCAGGTCGGCGCGCGTCGGGACGATCAGCTCGATGCGCTCGATGTTCTTGGCCTGCTCGGCCTTGTCGGTCGTCTTGACGTCGCGGATCATCTGCTCCGCTTCCTTCAAAACATCGAAGCATTTCTCCCACTTCTCCGCGCGGAGGTAGGAGCGCATGCCGTTCATCAACGCCGACAGCTGCACCTTGGTGTCGGGCGCCTTGGCGCGCAGGCTGCGGTACGTGTCGCCCGCCTTGTCGTATTCGGCGCGCGCCTCCTCCAGCTTGGCACCGGCGATCGCCGGATCTCCCGCTGCTTCCGCGGCCTTCACCGTCTCTTCGGCCTTGGCGTAGATCGCATCGGCGCCGCGACCCAGCACGCCGAGGTTGAACTGCTGCACGGCCTTCATCGTGTCGCCGCGCTGCTTCTCCGTGCCGAGCTGGTGATCTTCCATGTACTTCGCGACTTCCTGCAGCTTGGCGTACTGCGCCTCGATGCTGTAGGAGGTCAGGAGGTCCTTGATCGCCTCGTTGGCCTGCGCCGAACTGGGGTACTTCTTGACGATCCACCACAGCCGCTCGCGCGCCGACCAGAACTCCGGCTTGATCTTGTCGGTCGCGCCTTCCTTCCACGGGTCGAAGTGCCTGTTCTTGTACAGCAATTCCGCCGCTTGCAGGCCCAGGCGCTGCTGGCGCTCCGGATCCTTGGCGTTGAACTGGTCCGACACGATGTAGCCATCCACGGCCTGCAGCCAGTCGACGGCGGCCTGATCGACCGTCTGCGGCGTCACGAGCTTGACCTCGGTCGCGTCCTTGACGGCCTCCAGGTCGGCGTCGTCCTGCGCGGCTGCCGGCCGAAGCTCAGGCAGCATGCGGGCTTCCAGGTGATCGGGATCGCTCAGCGGGTAGCTGGCGCGCGCGTTGAGCACGAGGCTCGTCGCGACGATCGCCGAGAACCCGGCCTGCTCGGCGTAGTCGAGCGGCTTGCCGTCCTCGCCGCGCGTCTTCTGGCCCTTCCAGTCGCGCACCATGTTGTAGTACTGCACCGATTTCTTCATCAGTTCGCAGGACTTGCGCACGCCATCCATGGCGGTGGCGGGATAGGGCACCAGCTCGCCGTCCTTGTTGCGCAGCAGCTCGCCCTTGTCCGTGCGCAGCGCGTCGCAGCGCTTGCCGGAGAAGAACAGCGTGTCGGCCAGCGTCCACGCGAGGTCGTACGCGCCCGGCGCCTGCAGGTCGGCAAGCAGCAACACCTCATATTCCTTGGCAGCTTCCGCGTACTTGGCCAGCGCGCCTTCTTCGTCGCCGGAGGCGCGCAACGTCTGCGCCTGCATGTGGATCAGCTGGGCAAAGTCCAGACGCACGCGCATGACCGTGTCGTCGACCTGCGCCGCCAGATCCTTGTCGCCGCCCCACTTGTCGTACCAGGGCGTGCCTTTCGCGAAGAGCGTCAGGTACTTGCGCCGCTCGACGATCTGCCGTTCCTGGTCCTGCAAGGCCATCTGCAGGCCGAGCTTGGCGCCGTCGTTGTTCGGATCCTTGCGCAGCGCGGCCTGGTAGCCCAGCGCGGCGGCGGCGAGGATGTCGACCGAGCGGATGACCTTGCGCTGCAACCCTTGGGCATCACGGGAAGTCGAGTAGTTGTCGACCACGTAGCCCAGCACCAGCACGGCCTGGCGGTAGTAGTCGTCGACCGCCTGCTCGTACAGCGTGTTGCCGTAAGTCACCAGGATGTCATAGACATACGCCTTGCCGTTGACCAGGTCCTTGCGCACTGCCGCGCGCGCCGCGAAGTTCGCTTCGATACGCGCCAGGGCCTCGCCGGACAACCCCTGTTTCCAGTTGGGGAAATCGTCGAACTTGGGCTCGAGCACGCTCGATACGTACAGGCGCGGGCGCAGGCGCGGGTCGCGCTGCACGCAGGTGGTCTTGGTGTCCTCGTTGCCGAAATCGTCGCAGCCGTCGTCGTCCCAGCTCGGCTCCGCCAGCGATTTCGCCAGGTATTCCACAGCTTCCTTGCGGAGGTTCAGCTGCTTGGCTTTGGCCGACAGCTTGTCCGCATGGTCGACTTCGTACTCGATCAGCTTCTGGAACCAGCGCACCGCTTCCGGGTACTTGTACAGCTGGAAGTAGGACCAGCCGAGTTTGTACAGCGCCAACATGTAGTTGACGTCGTCGTTGGTGACCAGCGCGCGGCTCGCGGCGCGGCCGTAGGCATCGGCGGCCTTCTCGAAGTCGCCGTCATCGAACCGCATTTCGCCAACACGCAGCCAGGCTTCCGCGATGTACGTCGAGTTCGGGTAGTGGTTCTCGATCTCCGAGAGCGTCGCGATCGACTTCTCGATGTCGCCGGCCTTGAGCTCGCAGAAGCCCTGCAAATA
>CAIXAA010000546.1 GCA_903917305.1 uncultured Myxococcales bacterium
GGTCCAGGTGTTCCCCGCCGACAGCCACCACGAGAAGATGGACCTGCCGATGGTGCTGCTCGAAGGCATGGGCGAGGAGCTGGCGACGGTGGTGGCCAACAAGGCGCCCTTGTCGGAGCTGGTGCAAGCCGGTGCAGCGATTGGCGTTCCGCAGATGGACCCCGTGGGTCTGGCGGCGGCGGTGGTCGAGCTGATGCGCGTGCCGGAGCGGCGCGAAGCGCTGGCCAAGGCCGGCCGCGCCCTCGTGGAGCAGCGCTTCGACGTTCGGCAAGTCGCTGCTCGCTATGAGCTTTTGTACGACGAAGTGCTCGGCGCCGCGCGCCGCAACGGCCACTACGGCCGCGGGTGGGTGTGATGTCGGTGCTCTGGACGGCGCTGGCGACGCTGCTGGTGCTGCTGCTGGCCACATGGCTGCACCTCGTGTTCTGGGTGCGGCGCATCAGCCTGCCGATGCCCTACGACCTGACGCTGCGCGTGCCGACGCCCGATGGCAGCGCCTTTGAGCTGCGTCGCATCTTGCCCAGCAATCCCAGTGATTTGCCCCCTGTGATGCTGGTGCACGGCATCGCCATCAACCACCGCAACCTGGACATGCACCCCGACGTCTCGCTGGCGCGGGCGCTGGCGGCGAGCGGGCGCGATACCTGGCTGTTGACGCTGCGCTCCGGCCGCGCCGATCTGACCCGCAAGGAGAGCCTGGGCGTCCGGTTCTCCGCGATGGCGCAGCACGACGTGCCGCTGGCCGTCGCCGAAGTGCTGGCGCGCACCGGCGCGAAACATCTGGACTACGTAGGCTTTTCGATGGGCGGCATGCTGCTGTACGCCACGCTCGGCCGCTCCCTGCCGGAAGCGCAGGTGCGGCGCGCGGTCATCCTCGGGTCGCCGGCGCGCGTGGCGCCGATCGTGCCGCTGGGCAACCTCGCGATTGCGCTACCGATCTGGCTGATGCCGGCCGTGCCGTTTCGCCTGATCGGCCGCCTGTTCGCGTTCGGCAGCGAGTGGTTCCGCACGCCGATGCACGGCTTGACCATGAACCTCGCGAACATGGCGCCCGGTCTGTGCCGCATCACGATGGTCGACGCGCTGTCCGACGTGCCGTTCGCCCTGGCGGTGGAGTTTGGCCAGTGGGCGTACCGCGACGGCCTGCCGCGCGTGGGCGAGGTGCTGGCTTTGGAAGGTCTGGAGAACGTTCGCGTTCCCGTGCATTTCTTCGTCGGCGCGGGCGACAAGCTCGGCGCGCCCAAAGCCGTGCGCATCGCCTTCGACGCCTGGGGCCGCGACACCGGCGCACGCAAGCACTGGACCTTGCTCGGCAAACGCGAAGGCTACTCCGCCGACTACGGCCACACCGACCTCGCTGGCGGCCTGCAGGCACCCACCGAAGTCTTCGCACCCGCCATCGCCTTTCTGGCGAATGACTCGGAGTCCGCATGATTCCTCCGGATTCCCCGCTGCGCGTGCTGGTCGACGTCACCACCTGGGTGCCTGGGCGCACGGGCGTCGGGCTCTACACGGAGCGCCTGCTGCGCGCCTGGCTCGCACTCCAGCAGAATGACAAGCTTTGGATGGCGTCCAATGTCGGCCACGGGGAGCTGGCGGGCCTGCACGTGGACACCATCGGGCCGCGCATGCCGGTGCGGGCGCTGTGGATGCAGACGGCGATGCCGGCGCTGGCCATGCGCTTGAAGCCGGATTTCGCCTTTTTTCCCAACTACATGACGCCCGTGGTGCCGACCTGCCCGTACGTCGTGACGGTCCACGATCTCGCGGTATTCCTCTACCCGGAGACGTTCACCTTCAAGAAACGCGTGTTGCAGCGCGCCGCCCTGCCCTTCCTGGTCAAGCGCGCGGCGGCGGTGCTGACGCCGAGCGAGTCGACACGCCGCGATGTCATTCGCCTTTTGCACGCCGATCCCGACCGCGTGGTCGCGGTGCCGCTCGCCGCCGCGGACGACTTCGCCACGCCGCCGAGTCCCGAGACGACGGCGGAGGTCCGCGCCGAACTCTTCCTGCCGCCTCGCTATTTGCTGGCGGTCGGCACGCTGGAGCCGCGCAAGAACCTGGTGCGCCTGATCCGCGCCTTCGAGAAGATCGCGCCGCATCATCCGGACTTGAAGCTCGTGGTCGCCGGCGGGCGCGGCTGGCGCGACGAGGCCATCCAGGCGGAGCTGGGCAACAGCCCGGTGCGCAAGGCCATCGTCTCGGTGGGCTATGTGCGGCCCGATGCGCTCAAGGTGCTGTATCGCGAGGCGATTGGCTTGTGCTATCCGTCGCTCTACGAAGGCTTCGGCCTGCCGGTGGTTGAGGCGATGGCGTCGGGGACGCCGGTGCTGACCTCGCGCGGCTCCTCCCTGGACGAAGTGGCGGACGGTGCGGCGATCGCCGTGGATCCGCTGTCGATTGATGCGATTGCCGATGGCCTGGAACTGCTGCTGCGCGACGACGCCCTGCGCGCGCGCCTTGGCCGCGAAGGGCTTGCGCGGGCGCAGAAGCTCAGCTGGCACCAGACCGCCGTGGAGACGCGCGCCGTGTTTGCGCGGCTGCGCGCCGGCCAGAAGCCCCATCCTGGTGCGGCGTGACGCAGCCGATCTCCATGGAAATGCTGAAGCTTCTCGCCTGTCCGGAGGATCACCAACCGCTCGCCCTGGCGCCCGCGGCGCTGGTGGCGGCCTTGAACGACGAGATTGCCCGCAAATGCCTGCGCGACGCCGCCGGGCGCTTGGCGCAAGAGCCGATGGATGCTGGACTTTTGCGCGCCGACGGTCTGCGGCTCTATCCGATTGTCTCAGGGTTGCCAGTACTGCGCGTCGAGGCGGGCATCGTGCTTACGGCGGCGCAGCGGCAGGCAGGCTGACCGGCACGTCCGCACCCTGCAGCACGGCCTGCTCCGGCACGACCACCGCGTGCTCCAGCCCCTTGCCGCGCAGCACCGCCGCGAGCACGCGCACATTACCTTTGCCTTGCACATCCGTGGCATACGGTACGCGCAGCTGCATGCGCCCCTGCGCGTCCGCGCGCGCGTGGCTCAGCCACTTCCAGCCTTGGCCTTCGACTTCCAGGTCGATCTCCAGCGTCGCAGGTGCGTTCGCCGGCCAGCCCTGCACGCTCAGGCGCGCGCCCGCGACCTTCTCGAAGATCTTGGCGTAGCCATTGACGCTGAGGATGAGGCGCAAGAAATCCCAGGACTTGCCACCATCGAGCTCCGCGCTGCCATTGCGCTGGGCCAGCACGACCGCGCCGGACTGCAGGCCTTCCGGCGTCAGGTGGCGGCCCGTCGCGTCGTCGCCGAGGACGTAGCGCTCCGGTCGCTCGCGCAGCGCCAGGGCATAAGCGTCCGTCGCCGCCAGCGCCAGCGGCACGGTCAGCACGTAGCGCGCGTTGTGACGGTTCAGGAGCGCTTCGGCCACGGCGGGATCCGCGGTCAGCGCGAAGCGCAGCGCCGAGTCCAGCCCTTCGGTCTCGTGCGGCTGGATGAACGGGCTCGCGACGTTGGCGCGCTGGCCCAGCACCAGCAGCTCGTGACCAAAACCCCAAGGCGCCATCACAGCATAGCTCGGGTGCGAACCGGGCTGCCAGGGATCGCCGGCGCAAGGCGTCGCCACCGCCATCCAGCGCAGCGCGCGCCAGACCGGGACGCGCCGCGCCAACGGCACCGAACTGGCCGCCAACGTCTGCACGGCCGGCATCAGCAGCGCGGCGCTCGCGAGGACGGCGATGGTCGCCGCGCGGACGCCACGCCGGCGCGCCGCGTCCAGGAGCGCCACGAACGCCGCACCCGCCAGCACCGAGAGCGGCAGGGCGAGCAGCATGACGAAGCGCACCTGCTGCCACGCCAGGATCGAGGTCGCGCCCAGCGCCGCGGCAATGACGATCAACTGCGGATTCTTGTGCCGCTTGTGCGACCAGAGCGCCCAGGCCAGGAGCACGGGAATGAGCGCGGCGACGGGGGAGAAGAAGCGCAGGGTCTCCGCCAGGCCCTTCTCCGCCACGCCGATGGATTCGTTGATGAGGACGACGAAACCGCCGCCTTCCATGAAGTCGGAGCCGCCGAGCAGGGCTGCGCGTCCAGCCGGCCAGACCGCCATGCCAACCGCGAACGTGGCGACGCCGGCCGCGATGCCGAGCGCCTTGCCGGCGAGACCGGCGCGCATCGCAACGCCAGCAGCCGCCAGGGCTGCGGCGCACAGCAGGAGCAGCAGCGGCTGGAACCAGGACAACGCGGCGCTCTCCGTGGCACCCAGGCGCCCCATGGGCGAGAGCCAGACCAGTGGCAGGGCCAGCAGCCCCGCGCCGCCAAGGGCCAGGACCGCGGCGATCGTGGCGCGGCGACGCGACGCAGCGTCGTCCTCGGCCGCCAGCAGCAGCACGCCGGCACAGCCCGCCAGCAGCAGGATCGACAGCGACGCCGACGGCCAGGACTCCAGCGCCAGGACGACGGTCAGGCTGCACAGCAGCGCCCACAGCCACTGCTCGCCGCTCCGCAGCGCCTGCGCGGCGCGCAGCAGGCAGGCCACGGCGGCAAAGGTCAGCAGCGGCTCGACGACGTGGTGATCGACCTTGCCCGCGTGGGTGTAGTTGTCATGGCCCGGCAGCGCGATGAGCACCAGCGTCGCCACGACGCCGGCGAGCGTGCCGCCCAGCTCCGTCGCCATCACGAACGCCAGCAGGAACGTCAGCGCGGTGCAGATCAGCGCCACCGTGATGCCGGCCACGGCCACGCCGTCCAGGTCTTGAGGCCCCGCGCCCAGCAGGCGCGCCAGCAGCCCGCCCGCGGCGTCGAACAGCGGTGGCCAGTGCAGCGCCATGCCTTTGGGCACGTGGGTCCAGGCGTCGAACTCCGGCATCGCCAGGCCGTGTTGCGCCGAAAAGGCCATGCGCCGCAGGTGGTAGTGCGAATCGCCGCTCAGCAGGTGCACGTGGCCATCGAACAGCAGGTCCGGCAGCGTCCGCAGCCGCACGGCAAGGCCGAGCAGCACGACGCCGAGCAGCGCGGCGAGCCGGACGCGCGGTTGTTCGAGCAGCGGCGGTGGCGGCGGAGGAGCGCTGGGCATCGCGGCTCGCCTCAGTTCGAGTCGTAGGGCATCACCCAGACAAAGCCAATGGCGGCGATGACTTCGGGGTCGCGCAGGCCGACGCCCGCGGAGAGGTCGACGCTCATGCGCGGCGTGCGGTAGGACAGGCCGCCGGTGACGACGTGCGCGAAATGCGTGGGCGTTCCCTCGTCCCATACGTAGCCGGCGCGCACCTGGATGCCTTCTTCGACGCCGAACTGGTAGGCCGCGCCGGCGCGATAGATGGGGCCGGAGCCGGGATCGACGTTCCAGGAGCCGTCGACCTCCACCAGGATCTGTTCGCCGGCCAGGCCGAAACCGGTGGCGATTCTGCGAGGCGTTTCAATAGGGTCGACGCGCATGGCGTTGCGGTAGACGGCGCCGAGGCGCAAGGGTCCGAAGGCCGCGGCCACGCCCGCGTCGCCCGTCCAGCCGGTGATGCCGTGCCCGGAGTGGTTGATGTCGACGCGCCGCGCCGCCACGCCGACTTGCAAGCGCCCGGCATCACTCACAGTTCCCGCCGCCAGGCCCAAGCGCAGGTCGTTGCCCGTGCGCTGCGGGTGGTCGAGCATCCAATTGGTGTCGTAGACATAGCCGGCGCCGGCCGCCAGCCCCCAATCCGACGTCGAGTCCACGGAGGCAAAGTGCAGCGCGGAGGAGCCTTGCACCGGATTGCGCACGAAGCCGCCTTCCAACACCTGCTGCCGCGTGCTGCTCATGCCGGCGGGGTTGGCATACAGCGCCGTGGTGCCGCTTCCGGTCGCCACGACCGCGTCCGCCAAGCCCAAAGCGTTCGCGCCAAGCCCTTCGGCCCGGTACGGTCCAAATCCGGCGAGCAGCGTCCAAGCCGCGACTGCCGCGAACGCACGAGCGAGATGCCGTCCGCCGCCTTCGCCAGCAGGATGGGCCAACGAACC
>CAIXAA010000547.1 GCA_903917305.1 uncultured Myxococcales bacterium
CTGACGCGCCTTCCGGCTACGCTTGCGCTGCGACATGACCTGACACCGCCCGCGATCCTTCAAGCGCCCTGCTCGATTGCGGGCGTGCGCAAGGGCGAGCATTTGCACGCCCGATCCGCTGCGGCTAGAGTGGAATCATCGGCAGCGAGCATGGACAAGCACACAGGTTCACGGCGAAATCGCGCGGGTTGATGCCTGCACGTCTCTCGCTGTGCCCGCCTCGCCTCGCTGCCGGGAGGTGCTGCCATGCAGGACTCTGCGATCCACCTCGACGACTTGCGAAACCAGGACGGCACGACGCCGGCGCTCCTCCACCGCGTCCGGGCTGCCCTGCGGCCGGACACGCGCTCCATGACGAGCCAGGATTGGCGCCACCTGGTCTACCTGCACTGGCCCGCGGCGCCCGAAGCCCTGCGGCCCCTGCTGCCACCCGGCGTGCAGCTCGATCTGCACCGCGGCCGCGCATGGGTCTCGGTGGTGCCGCACATCGCCGCGGCGCACCGCAACACGGGGTCGGCGCAGCGTGACGGCGAGTACGCAGCGATCCACGTGCGCACCTACGTCCATGCCGGCGGCGTGCCAGGCATCTGGTACCTGTCCATCGACGCCTCCTCGCGGCTGGCGGTCGCGACGGGTCGGCTCGTCACCGGTCTGCCGTTCCTATTCTCGCAGATTCGCGACACGAGCGATGGCTCCGACATCGAGTACGAGTCGGTGCGCCAGTCCGGCCACCACGCCAGCCACCGGGTGGAGGCGAGCATCGGCCAGCCTACCGGCCTCTACATGGCTGGAACATTGGAACATTTCCTGCTGGAGCGCTACGCCATCTACGGCAAGCACCTGGGGCAGCTGTGGCGCGTGCGCCTGCACCACCCGCCGCTCATCGCCCGCGAGTTGAAGCGCGTGGAGGTCGAAGACGAGCTGATCTCCGCGGCCGGTCTGCCGGGCTACGCCTATCCGCCGCCGGTCTCGCACTACGTCGCCGGCGTGCGCATCGACTTCTTCGCGCCGCACAAGATCCAGCCGGATGTGCAGATCTGACCGACTTCACACGGTATCTTCGGCATCCATCAGCGCACTGCCCAGCGGCGTCGCATGGCGCAGGCCCGGACCCTGGTTGCCACCGAAGATCGCCTCCAGGTCCGCGCGCGTCAGGCGCTTGACGCCGTCCGCCTCGCTCTCGATGGCCGACGTGACGAGCGCGCGCTTGCGCTCCTGCAGCACGAGGATGTGGTCCTCGACGCTGTCCTCCACCGCCAGGCGAATCACCAGCACCGGCTTGGTCTGGCCGATGCGGTGCACGCGGTCGGAAGCCTGCTGTTCCACTGCCGGATTCCACCACGGATCGTAGTGCACGACGACATCCGCCGCCGTCAGGTTCAGGCCGACGCCGCCCGCCTTCAAGCTCACCAGGAACACCGGCGGGCCGTCGGCCGACTGCGCATCGGCAATCACCGCACTGCGATCCCGTGTGGATCCATCCAGGTACGCCGTCTCGATGCCCATCTCGCCCAGCTGCTTGCGCAGGATCTTGAGCATCGTGGTCCACTGCGAGAACACCAGCACGCGGCGGCCTTCGCTGAGCAGCTCCTCGACGGTCTGCAAGAACAGCTCGGTTTTCGCGGACTCCGCCACGGCGCGCGCATCCTCGAACGGCAGCAGGTCCGGGTGGCAGCACGCCTGGCGCAGACGCAGCAAGGCCTCCAGCACGGTCAACGCGTTGCGCTCCACACCGGATTCACCAACCAGCTTCATCACTTGCGCGCGATACGTGTTGCGCACCTTCTCGTACAGCTGCCGTTGCGGCGGCGCCATGGTGCAGCGCAGCGTGACCTCGGTCACCGGCGGCAGCTCCGTCAGCACGTCCGTCTTCAAGCGCCGCAGCAGGAACGGCCGCAGGCGCTGGCGCAGCTGGTCGAGCAGCTCCGGCTGGACTTCGCCCGCCTTTTCATCGCCATAGCGCCGCAGGACGCGGGCGCGCGTGCCGAAGAAGCCGGGCATCAGGAACGTGTACTGGCTCCACAGCTCCATCAGGTTGTTTTCCAGCGGCGTGCCGGTCAACGTCACCCGGTGGCGCGCATGCAGGCTGCGCGCCGCCTGCGCCGTCTGGCTGCTGGCGTTCTTGATGGCCTGCGCCTCGTCCAAGATCGCGTAGTGAAAGCGGAAAGGCGCGAGAAGCTCCTGATCCAGGCGCAACAGGGCGTACGACGTGATGATGAGGTCACATTCGCCCAGCTTCTTGATCTTCTCCAGCCGCTCTTCGCGACTGCCGCCGCGCAGCACCAGCACGCGCAAGCCGGGCGTGAACTTCGCCGCCTCGTCCGCCCAGTTCTGCACGACCGACGTCGGCGCCACGACCAGCGACGGCACAAGTGCGCGTCCCGCCTCGACTTCCGTCTGCAGCAGCGCAAGCGCCTGGATGGTCTTGCCCAGACCCATGTCGTCCGCGAGGCAGCCGTGCAGGTCCAGATCGCGCAGCGCGCACAGCCACTCGAAGCCGCGCTGCTGGTACGCGCGCAGCTCACCCACGAAGCCGGCCGGCAGCTCGCGCGGAGCAATCCCTTCAAAGTTCGCGATCTTGTCGACGAACGCGTGCCAGCCGGCATCGCCCGCGTCGTGCTCCTTGGCCATCTCGACCAGGGCCGGCGCCAGGCAGCCTTCGACGCGGTGCTCGCCCGTCTCGGCATCGATGGGCGCGAGTTCCTGCAGATCGATCAGCGCCGCGCCGTGCCGCCGCAGCCAGGCGATCGGCAGCCGCGCCATTTCGCCATCCGCCAGGCGGATGTAGCGCGCACCGGCACGCCAGGCTTGGATGACGTCCTTGAGCGCAATCGCGTGATCGCCGGCGTGGATGTCGACCCGCACACCGAACCAATCGATACCACTGCGAATCTTGATCTGCGGCACCACCGAATGCCGGCTCGGCCGCAGCTTGAGCAGCGTCTCCTGGCCCAGCACCTCGGCGCCATCGCGTTCGAAGGTCGGCAGGTGATCCGCAAGAAAATCAAGGGCTTCATCGAGAGGCAGGCTCGCCGGCAGCGCCGCGCCCACCGCTCGGGCCACGCGGGCGTGCCAGCGCTGCTCGAAGACGTGATCGCGCTGCCACAGCGTCGGCGTCGGCGCGTGCAGGCCCGGCAAGGTTGGACCATGGTGGCTGCGCGCGAAGACCTTCGGCCCGGTTCCAGCAACAAATTCGGTCACTTCGCGACCAGCCACGTCGCCATCGTCGGTGCGGTAGGCAAAGACCAACGAGACCGTCAGCTGCTCGTCCAGCTCGTCGAGCTTGAGCACAGGAATCGCAGTCGCCACGCGGGCTTGCGGCAACACGGTCGTGCGCTCGGTCAGCGTCACTTCGCCGCGCAGGGCCGGAAGCATGTCGCGGCAGAAGTCCGGCACATCGCCCGCCGCGATCTGCACGGGCCCGGTGCGCAGCAGGTTCAGCACGGTGCGCGCGCTGCAATCCGGCCGAACCATGCACATTTCGCCGCGCAGGTAGAGCCATGGCACCGGCCCCGGCAGCAGCACGTAGTCTTCTGCGCCGCGACCCGGCACGCTCGACTGCACCTGGGCGCGCAGCTCGATGCCGCCGCCCGGCATGTCCTGGATGAGCACGCTCACCGGGCGCAACACGCCGTCGACCTTGGCATCTTCGCCATCCACGCGCAGCGTGAAGGGCTCGGCGTCGACGAACAACCGCAGGAAGACGTCGATGAAGCCGGGCTGGATGGTGCGAACGCGCAGATCGTGGCGATTCACGAGGCAAAGCACGGGGATGAGGTCGTCGCGGTTGGCGGTGACGCTGTCCTGCGTGCGGTAGCCGAAGTGGCCGACGGCGGTGGGCGTCCAGCCGCAGACGGTGCCGGCGCTGCGCTTGCCGCGGTCCGAGAGCGCGCGGCGGCGGCGCACGACGCTGACCGTGGTCTCGGTCCCGGCGTGCAGCGTCAAGTCGTAGCACATCCACGAGGCTCGGGCGGCGTCGTTGCTGACCTGCGTGGTGCCGCCGGCCAGCAAGGCGCGCCAGGCGGTGCGCGTCGAGGGCCGCGGCGCTTCGATGCCGCCGGATTCGAGGTTGTGCTGCAACGCCAGCGCGGCGGACATGGCGTGGCTGCACACGTCCTCGCCGTCGTCGCAGGTGCAGTCCCAGCCGTCGAGCACCGCGCCTTCGGCGCCGTAGTCGAGGGTGAGCGTGACGGTGGCGGCGGTGTCGCGATCGGGACCGACCAGCACGTGGTAGCGGTTCTCGTCCGGGCCGGCGCGCGCGATGCGCTGCACCATGCTGCGGCGGAAGCCTTCGGCGCCGGCGAGCCGCGCGCGGTTGCCGATGCTGCTCTCGAGCAGGCTGAGGTTCAGGCGCATGGCACCTCTCCGCCCGCCAGGTTGCCTGCCGCGCTGTCTTCGTCTTCTGCGAAGTCCGTCTGCGCCAACGCAGCCGACGGCCCCACAAGTTCGTGAATCAATCCAGTAGCAAAGGAGCCGGCGGGCAGCGTGAACGTGACCACGGCGCTGTCGCCGTCGACCTCCAGCCCCACCTCGCCCGGTTGCACCGTCGCCGGCCGGCGCGTGCCTTCCGCGAGGTGGCCCAGCGCAGCAAAGTCCGCGGGTTGCATCCCGAAGATGCGCAGCACCTCGGCCTCGAGCTCTCCCGCTTCGCGCAGCGCACGGGTCATCTTCGGTCCCCACATCGGCCCGGTCACGACGATCTCGCCCGCCTCCAACCGGCGCTGCTCGCGCGCCACGTCTTCGGTGACGAACACGCCGCCGGTGTCGGTCTTCTTGCAGACGTCGCCGTCGAGAACCTGACGCAGAATGCCTAGTTCCATGCGACGCGCCAGCGTGCGGTTGAACACTTCGGACTGGATCGCCGAGGCAGCGAGGCGCCGCAGCGGCCGATCGGCGAGGTGCAGCGAGTGCACGACGTCATCGGGCGTGCGCACCTGGACCGTGCGCGTCATGCCCTGCGTCAGCGCCCAGCCAGCGGCCAGCGTCGAGCCGCCGTGTCCCATACGCTGAGAACCATAGAAGTTTGGCACGCCAGTCTGCGCAATGCGCGCCAGTTTCGCCTCCAGCAGGGCCGCCGCGTCTTCGACCACGCCGCGAATGCGGATGCGAAAGCGGTTGCCGGCCAGGTGCCCCGTGCGCAGCTTGTTGCGGTGCGCCTGGACGTCCAGCACATGCACGCGATCACTCTCGATTTGCCCGAGACGCGGTTCGCGGTCGCGCGGCACGCTCAGCCACTGCCGCGTCACTGCACGCCGATCCTTGAGACCCGCCATGCCGACGTCGCCGCCGGACATGTCGAGGGCGCGCGCCACGTGCCGGCGCAGGGTCTCGCCGGCCACATCGATCTTCTCGATCCACAGGTACAAGTGGTCGCCCGCGCCGGCGGGAAGGTAGAGCGGAATCTCTTCGACCTCGAAATCTTCAACGGCGACGCGGATATTGCCGCCGCAACCGGGCAGATCGGCAGTCCACCGCGGAAGCGGCTGCAACGGGACGAGTGGACAAACATGGGTCTGGGAGCCCGACATGGGCCGTTACCATGCATCTTCGCGGCGCCCGCTGCAAGGGACTGGGGCCGCGCAGCCGCGCCCGACGGCGCCCGGACGGCACGAAAGCTTGACCGCGCCGCCCAAGTGGGCAATCGTTGCCGGGCTGACTGAGCGCAACACCACAGCGGCTGGCGCGCCTTTCCCTCAGCGGAGGATACGATGAAGAAGTTCCTGGTTGCCAAGTTGATTGCGGCTTCGACGGTGGTTGGTCTTCTCGGTCTGAGCGCGGCTGCGTTCGCTGAAGAGCCCGCGAAGGCCGAGGCCGCAGCCAAGCCCGAGAAGAAGGCCAAGAAGGCCAAGA
>CAIXAA010000548.1 GCA_903917305.1 uncultured Myxococcales bacterium
ACCTTCCGCCGCCTGCATCGTCGCCTTGTAGGCGGCCCAGACGTCGACGCTGGTGACATCGTAGCCGTAGCCTTGCGCCAGCCAGTGCAGCGCCGCACCACCCGCCTCGATCGCGAATCCTGGGTGCTCCGCGGCATGGTCGCGGGCCGCCCGTGCAAGCGTCTTCGGGTCACACGGCGACCGGCGCGCGAGGTCGATGGCGACGTCGAACAGCCCCAAGTCCTTCGCGGTGGCGAACCACTTGCCCTCGTCGCCCGGCGTACTCGCCACGAGGTCCGTGAGCAACGTCGCTGGCGCGATGTGCGCGTATTTCTTCGCCAGTGCGCGATAGCTTGCGAGGTTCGTGCCAGCCCGGTTGGCGACGAGGGCATAGTCTCGGTACGCCTCTTCGGCACGACCGGCGGCCAGGAGGATCGCCTCGCACTCGGCCGCAGCGAAGGCCGGGCTGTCGTTCCGGCAGAGCGAGCCTTCAGCATAGCGAATGGCGTCATCGACACGCCCCTGCGCCGCCAACGCGCGCACGCCCCACACCCGCCAATGCCACATGACAAACGGCGCCTTCTCGACCAGCGCCAGGATCTGCTCGTGCCGGCCCGCCTTCAGCAGCGCGCTCAAGCACGCCGTCGTGCCGTGGAAGTGGCCGCGCAGGCTCGGATCCGGGCTCCACGCCAGTTCCAGTATGTCGACGTGCTCATCGGCCCAGGCAGCCGCGACCTCCGGCGTCGCGCACAGCTCGCCCCAGTAGTCGCCGAGCAGCTCGATGTACGGAATCTCGTCGTCGCGGTGCGCCTGGAACAGGCGATCCAGCCATGCCTTGCGCGTCTTGGCGTCGACGTGTGCGCCTGAGATGACCGGCACCAGCGCGACGATGGCGTGGGTCACAGCCGTGCCGATGGCGCCCGAAGAACTGTCGATGCGTTCGAGTGCTGGCGACAAGCGCTCGAGGAACAGCACGGCGCCCTCGGCGGCCAGCACGGGATCGCGGCGCGCCACCTTCTTGATCTCGCTCACCGCCTGCTTGATGCGGTCGATGGCGGGCTGCGACTTCCAGCCATAGGCGTGGCGGCGAAAGCGCGCCTTGAATTCCCAGACGTGGGGTTCAGATGTCGGCATCGGCGGCTCCGTCAGCGGGCGGCTCGCGCCTCGCCGTCGTGGTTGTCTACGCCGCTGGAACGGACAAGTCGATGGGCCGTGCCTGGACGCGAGCGGCATGCCGCAGGTACTTTCTCGGCCGTGATCCAGCCGTTATTGCCCGCTCAAGGACAAGTCTTGAAGCGCATAGCGTGATTGTCCTTTACGGATCATATGTAATTTCATGGGTGTGCTCAGGTCCTATCGGCGTTCTATCGGCCAATGTCCCATAGACGGTCAATAGAATCCGCTGCACGGTGGCGCGTCCACGCCCGGCTACACGTCGACCGCGACCCCGAGGCTCCCGCCGCCCGTTCCGTACTCGCTCGGGTAGCCAAGCGGGTTGCAGAGCACACGCGTCGCGCCGATGCAGTAGCCCGCCACCTCGTGCGTATGCCCGTGAATCCAAAGCGCCGGCTGCCGCTCGGCGACGAGCCGTTCGACATCGCACACGAAGAAGCGGTTGAGGATCGAAGTGGTGTACTGCGGCGCCACGCTGCCCTGGGCGGGCAAGTGGTGCGTCACGACGATGTCGCCGGCCGCGACGGTCTTGCGCAGGAACGACAGCGCGCGGAAGTTCTCGCTCCCGACCTCGACGGCGAAGTTCTCGATCGCCGTGAAGTCGCTGAGATGGTGAGCGTACTTAGGGTCGTCGCCAGACGGCGTGTGCCAGAGCGTCGTGCCCACGAAGCGCCGCCCGCCGACCTCTGCTGTGCTGTTGTCCAGCCAGTGGAGGTTGGCGTGGTTGCGCGCGATGGCGCGCATGTGGCTGCGCACTTCGGCGAACGAGCACCCGTAGAACTCATGGTTGCCGAGGACATAGGCGACGCTCGGGAAGCGGGCGCACAGGTTGGCAAGTGCGGGTCCGAGCATGTCCCATGTGCAGAGATCGCCAGCGACGACGAGGGCATCCACGCCGGTCGCGTCCAGGCCGGCGAGCAGACCGCGACCGCGATCGCGGTGGAACTCGAGGTGAAGGTCGGAGAGGATCGCGAGGCGCATGAGCTTGAAGGTAGCAGGAGTGCGGCAGAGACGCAGCCACCCTGGCCGGTCGTCACACCGCAAGTTTCGGACGACGAGCCGCTCGCTGAGAATTCCGCGGATTCACCAGCACTGCCTTCGCAACGCCGGCTGAGCGCTTGACGACCGCCGTGCGCCGCAGCAATGTCCGGGACCCGGCGCCCCCGCGCCCGCCAGGCCCCATGCAAGGCACCTGTCACTGCGGCGCTGTCGAGTTGGACGTCACGCTATCGGAGGGTTTCGCCACAGCCCGGCGCTGTGACTGCTCCTTCTGTCGCCGCCGCGGGGCCATCGCCGTGTCGGCGCCCCTGTCCGGCATCCGCGTCGTCCGAGGCGCAGGCAAGCTCACGCTCTATCAATGGGGTACGCGCACGGCGAAGCACTACTTCTGCTCGATCTGCGGCATCTACACACACCACCAGCGCCGCTCGAACCCTGATGAGTTTGGCGTGAATGTGGCGATTCTCGAAGGCGTCAACCCGCGCGACCTAGGCGAAGTGCCGTGGGCAGATGGCGTGAACCACCCGGCAGATCGCGGTCGCCTCGCGTAGGGCATTGCAGCACCACGGGAATCGGCGCGCATGGAAGCCATGCAATGCCCCATCGCGTCGCATCGAACGCCCCATCACGACGACCGGGTCCCTTGCACGCGGCCGCTGCCGATCCCAAACTTTGCGGCAGTGCGATCTCATCCGACCGCCTGCAACCACTCCCGAATCAACCCACACGAGTCCTCCAGCGAGATCCGCCGGCCCCAGAACATCGGCGCGATGAGGGCATGCGCCGCCTGCAACTCGGTCTGAGCCGCGGCGTCGTTCAGCGCGAACGCGTCATCCGCTGCCGCGAGCGGTCCCGCAATCTGCTTCATGGCGACCATCTCGGCCATCATCTCGGCCACGTTGACGCCGCCGTGTTCATCTTGCCGGAGGTGCAGCACGACGCGGGCCGCGTCCTCGTAGTGGCGGATGAACTCTTGGCCCACCATCGGCGTGCGGTGGTAGCGCCGACGAATCGCATCGAGCTTCTCGACCAGTACCGCCGCCGGGTGCAGGCAGCGCACCCGTGCTGGCCGGTTGTCAATGAAATCACTCAGGTGTCCCTCGGACTCCAACCAGTCGTGCACGAACGACGAGATGCGCCGTTCCACAAACGGCGTCACGCGAGCGTCGCCGACCTCGACCAGCACGTGCGGCCGCATCGTCGCCGGCAGCGTGCCCATGAAATGACCTGGGTATTCAATGAAGTACGAAGCCGAGCGGCCACGGCTGTCGATGCCTCCAGGAGCAATGACAACTGCGGCGCCCGGAATAGCCAGTACGTCAAGGAGTTGCGTGTAGAAGGCAACGCGACTGGCTACCGGGCCGTTGTTGGCGCTGGTCCACGACGTTACGGTAGGCAGACTCGTGACGGCGCCCGCCTTGATGCACAGGTCCACGTCCTCGGAGAATCGCTCAATGATGCCGTAGCCCTTGGACAGCGCGGTGCCGCCCTTGAACCAGATGTCGAGCCCGGTCTGGTGCAGCGCCCAAAGCGTGTGCGTCACCCAGTAGTCCTTCTCGACCAGCGCCGGCAACATGCGACGGGCGGCGGCTACGGCAAGAACCAACTCCTCGAAATCCGGGGCATCGTGGACGAAGGTCACGCGGCCTCCTGAGCATGTTGGATGCATTGACGAACGAGCGCCAAGGTCGCGTGGGTCCCGTAGGCTGCTGCCATCTCCTCAAGCACAGTCGGATCCAGCCGGTGCGCGCGGACTTCGCGCTTCAAGCCCGCCGCCAGCGCATCCGGGGCGACGCCGGCCATC
>CAIXAA010000549.1 GCA_903917305.1 uncultured Myxococcales bacterium
CTGCTGCTGCTGGTCCTGGCCGCGATGCTGGTGCGCTGGTTCGATTTCGCCCACTGCTTCATGGTGCGCGCCCACTGGACCGCCGACGCATTTGCCTACCTGGATCAAGGCTTTGGCGGAAGCATCCGCGATCCGCGCCTCGTCTTTGCCCTCGCCGCGTGGCTGGCGACCGCCGGCGTGCTCTTTGCCGCGCTGCGCCGCGACAGCCGCGCGCTGGCGCCCGCGTGGCAACAGGAAGGCCAGGCGCGCTGGCTGGCTTTGGCCCTGGTCATCGCGCTGTTGCCCGCCCTGTGGGCCGTGCGCGACGGCGTGAAGTACCCGGCCTATCCGCAGCAGATCCGCCTCATCCCGGAGGTCAACTTCGCGCTGCAATACCGCATGTTCACGCGCGAACCGCCCAAGACCGTGGTGATTCCGCGGCTGGACAAGGATCGCTGGCAGCGCTTCCAGCGCCTGGGGCTCGTGCCGCCGACAACGGCGCTCGACTCGGCGTGGCCGCTGCTGCACGAACACCTGGATCAGACGCCATTTCCCTATCCGCGCCGCCCGAACGCGCCCTTGCAGCCCAACGTCGTCGTGACGTTCATGGAATCGACCAATGCCATGTTCGTCCACGGTTTGTCCGGCCACTACCGCGGCTTGATGCCGGAGGTCAGCGCGCTGGTGCCGCAACTGACCTCCGCGGATGCGTTCTACAACACCAGTTCGCCGACGATTGCCGCGCTGGTGACGGCGCTGTGCTCGCTGCATCCCTCCGCGCATCCATCGGATTTGCGGCCCGGCACCTCGGTCGACGGTCGCGCGGCGTACACCTGCCTGGCCGACATCCTGCGCGACCGCGGCTACCGGACGATCTTCGTGCAGACGGCCAGCAAGACCGTGACATCCAAGGAGTACTTCCTGCGGACCCACGGTTTCGACGAGATGATCGGCCGCGAGGACCTGGAGGCGCGCTTCAAAGACCGTCCGCAAGGACCCTGGGGGCCGCACGACAGCGAGCTGGTCACGGTCGTCAAGGAGCAGATCGCGCGGCTGGAGAAGCTGCGCGCGCAGGATGGACGCCCGTTCCTGCTGGTCATGCTGACGCTGGATTCGCACGATCCGGGCATGGCGGGGCCGGAATGCGGGTTGTCGCCGAATATCGACGAGTTACCGCAGACCGAGCGGGCCCGGCAACTGCTGGCCGGCTACCACTGCTCGGACCGGGCGCTCGGCGATCTCGGCCGTTTCGTGCTGGCGGCGCCGCGCAAGGACCGCACCGTCTGGCTGCTGACCGCCGACCACGCCGCGTTCTCCGACCTCGTGCCCGAGGAGATCTACGTCGATCCGACCGCGCGGCACCAATCGGACAAGATCCCGTTCTTGCTGCACGATCCGCTCCACGAGCTGCCGCAGCACCTGGCGACGCTGGGCGACACCCGCGACGTGTCACCGACGCTGCTGCACATCCTCGGCGTGGGCGATCCGCCGAACTCCATGGGCGGCATGAGCCTTTTTGGCGGGCGGCGCACGCATCCGTTCCTGATCGGCCGCGTCGGAGAGAGGCTGGCCTTTGCCCGCTCGGCGGACACGGCCATCGAGCTGCCGATCGGCCTGGTGCGCGAGCACTGCGAGAAGGGCGAAACGCTGATGCACGTGCTGGATGTCGACTTCACGGCGTGCGACCTGGCGGCGTGGATCGACTGGCGCGACGCGCTGTGGGGGGCCAAGCGCATCTTCCCGCCGTCGCTGTACCATGGCGATGTGGGCGTCGACAAAGAGGAATTGACGCGCCGGCAGGAGCTCAACCGCGAGGAGAAGCAGCTGCAGCAGGCGGGGCTGCCGGTGCCGGGGCGCTTGCTGGCTCCGCCTTGACGGCACCCGCCGCCAGCAGATCGCGCAGCGCCCGCTTCTGCACCTTGCCGGAAGCGCCCATCGGCATCGCCTCCAAGAATACGACTTCGCGGGGGATTTTGAAGCGCGCCACGCGCTCGGCCGCCCACGCCGTCACCGCCGCTGCGTCCAGCGCCATGCCTTCGCGCCGCACGATCGCGGCGACAACGGCCTCGCCGTACAGCGGATCCGGCCGGCCGACGACCGCGACCTCCGCGACGGCCGGGTGGCTGCACAGCGCCGCTTCGACCTCCGACGGGTAGACGTTGTGGCCGCCGACCAGGATCAGGTCCTTCTTGCGGTCCGTGACCCACAGGCAGCCGTCCGCGTCCACGTGACCGATGTCGCCGCTGCGCAACCAGCCGTCTGGCATGGCGTCTTGCGTCGCGCGCTCGTCGCGCCAGTAGCCGGTCATGACGTTGTGGCCGCGAAAGCAGACTTCGCCGTCGGTGCCGGTCGCGACGTCCTGGCCTTGCGCATCGACGACCCGCACTTCGATGCCCCACGTCGGCCGGCCGACGCTGCCGACGATGCGCGGGGCCGGCGGCGAATTCATCGTGCAGAACGTGGCTTCCGTCATGCCGAAGCCCTGGCGCACCGGCGCGCCCAGGCGCTGCTCGGCGCGCAGGCACACGTCGTCGGGCAGCGGCGCGCCGGCGGAGAGGCACCAGCGCAACGCCGACGGCGGCGGGCTCTCCGGCAGGTTCGCCCAGGCGGCAAACATCGTCGGCACGGCGGGCACCCAGGTGATGCCGACGCTGTGCATCAGCGCCAGGCTCGCCGCAGCGTCGAAGCGCGCCATTGCATAGGTGGTGGCACCGACCAGGAACGGCGCGAAGATGCCTTGCCGCAACCCGAACGAGTGGGTCATCGGCAGCACGCCCAGTACCTTGTCGCGCCGCGTGAGGCGCAGGTGGTGCTGGCTGCAGGACGTCGTGTGCAGCAGCAGCGAGGCGTGCGACAGCGCGGCGCCGCGGGCAAGCCCAGTCGTTCCAGAAGTGTAGAGCAGCAGCGCCGGCGCCTCGGGCGGCGGATCGATCGGCGCGGGCAGCGCTGCGTGCGGCCCGTGGACGGCGGCGGCGAGGTCCAGGTGGTGGATGTGCGGCGTCTGGGCAATCGCCCGTTCTGCCAGCGCTTTCCTGGAGGCATCGACCAGCAGCGCGGCGCAATCGGCGTGCTGCAGGCGGTGGACGACCTCCGGCACGGCCGAGGCCAGCGGCACGGGTACGACGCACAAGCCCGCGTTTGCAATGCCAAACCAGCCGGCAATGAAGTCGGCGCCGTTTTCCGCGAAGAGCGCCACGCGATCGCCGGGCGACAGGCCCGCACCGACCAGCACGGCCGCCACCTTGCGCGCCGCCGCGTCCAACTCCGCGTAGGTCCAGGAACGCTGCGGCACGCCAGTGGCAAGGCAGTCCACCACCGCCGTGCGGCGCGGCCACCGCAGCGCGGGCTGACGCAGGATCTGCGCAATGTGCATGGCCATTTTGAACGCCTCAGGTGCCGGCGAACTGCACGGCGTCGAACAGCAGCGTCGGCGTGCGCATGGCCGAGTACGCGTAGGGATCGTTGCCGACGGCGGCGAGGTTCTTCCAGAACGTCAGGTGGTTGCCGGCGATGTTCATCTCCGCGAGCGGCGCGCCGATGCGGCCGTCCTCGATGGCAAAGCCTTGCACGCCCAAGGAGAAATCGCCGGTCGTGGCGTTGGAGTTGCCGCCGAGCAGCCCGGTCACCAGGATGCCTTCGGGCACCGAGGCGATGAGCGCCGCGCGGTCGCGATCGCCCAGGCGCCATGCGAGGTTGGACATGCGCGCCGTGGTCGGCAGCTCGCCCAGCTTGCGGGCGTAGTAGGTGTCCAGGTAGGCGCCGCGCAGCGCGCCGTGCTCGAACAGCGCAAAGCGGCGCGCCGCCAGGCCTTCGCCGTCGAACAGGCGCGAGCCAAAGCCGCCCGGCAGCAGCGGATCGTCGGACAAGTGCAGGAGGTTGCTGCCGATCTGCTCCCCGAAGCGGCCTTGCAGGAAGGAGCGCTGCTGCTGCAACGGCCCGCCATGCAGCGGCGCGAGCAGGTGGCTGAGCAGGCGCCCGCCGACGCGGTGGTCGAGCACCATCGGCAGCACGGCGGAGCGGCCCTTGCTCGCGCCGAGCCGCGCCAGCGTGCGTTCGGTGGCTTCGCGTCCGACGCGGGCAGCGTCCGGCAGCGCGCTGCGGTGGCGCGCACCGGCGAAGGCGGAGTCCTCGGGGCGGCGGCCGTCGGCGTCCTGCACGCTCACTTCGGCGCCCAGCCAGAAGGCCGTGCCGCGCTTGCCGCCGGAAAAACCATTGGAATGAACGCGGTAGCTCTCGGAGCGGCTGTCCGAGCAGCTCGTCGTCACCGACAGGATGCGCTCGGCGCCGGGCACGTCGCGCGCCGCCGCCTCCAGCTGCTGCGCCACTTCGCGCCGCTGCACGGCCGTGACCGCGTCGTACGCGGCATCCTCCAGGTCCAACTCCACCGCCGATTGGCCGACATACAGCGCCGGATCGGGCAGGGCGCGGAAGCGATCCTCGGCGATCGCCCGCGTCATCGCGACGGCTTCGGTCACGAAGGCAGCCAGGGCGTCCGGACGCAGATCACTTGTCGAAACAGAGGCATAGCGTCCATCGACGTAGAGTTCGATGCCCACGCCGGACGTCGTTGCTTCGGCGATCGTCTCCAGCTTGCCGTCGCGCCACGTCACCGACACGTCGCGCGCTTCGAAGGCGCTCGCCGCCGCCTGTCCCGCTCCCGCCGTTTGCGCCAGTTGCACCGCGCGCTCGGCCGCCACCCGCAACTCGCTCATCCGCGACCTCCGACGGTCATCGAGCCGACGCGCACGGTCGGCATGCCTTGGGACACCGGCACAGATTGGCCGTCCTTGCCGCAGGTCCAACCGCCCTGATCGATGGCGAGATCGTCCGCGACCATGTCGATGTCTTCGAGCACCTTGGGACCATTGCCGATCAGGTTCACGTCCTTGACCGGTCGCGTCAGCTTGCCGTCTTCGATCAGCCAGCCGTTCTTGACGTAGAACGTGAAGTCGCCCGCGCCAATCTGCACCTGGCCGTTGGCGAAGTTGTCGCAATAGATGCCCTTTTTCACGGACGCCAGGATCTCCTCGCGCTTGTGCGGCCCCGGCAGCATGTAGGTCGCACGCATGCGTGGCAGCGGCGCGTGGCAGTAGCTCTCGCGGCGCCCGTTGCCGGTGGGCTGCACGCCGTAATGCCGAGCAGAAATGCTGTCATGCAGGTACGTTTCCAGCACGCCGTCGTGCACGAGGTGCGTGCACCCGGCGGCATTGCCTTCGTCGTCGACGTTGATGGCGCCGCGCGCATGCTCGGGCGTGGCGTCATCGACGATGTTCACGAAATCCTTGGCGATCGGCTTGCCGATGCGGTCCGAGTAGATCGACACGTTCTTGCGGTTGAAGTCGGCCTCCAGCCCGTGCCCGATCGCCTCGTGCAGCAGGATGCCCGACGATCCCGCGCCCAGCACCACCGGCATCTGGCCCGCGGGCGGCTGCGCGGCTTCGAACAGGATGGTCGTCCGCCGCACCGTGTCCTGGGCGAGTTTCTCCAAGCGATCCGCGCTGTAGAACCCGATGTCGCTGCGGGCCGCCAGGCTCATGTGGTTGGACTCGCGCCGGCCGTCCTGCTCCGCGACGCAGGTCAGCACCAGCAGCGTCATCGGCTGCAGATCCTCGGTCAGGCGGCCGTGGCTGTCGGCGATGAGGATGACGCTCGACTCGTCGGCGAGGTGCACCGACACCTTGCACACGCGCGGATCCGCAGCAAAAGCCAGCGCATTCACCTGGGCCAGCAGCGGCAGCTTCTGCTGCGTGTCCACGTCCTGCCAGTCCACGCCGAGGTTGTAGCGCTGCGGCAGCTGACCCGCGACGTGCAGCTCCACCGGCCCGGGCCGCGCCGGGCCATCGGCGACCGCCGCCGCCGTCTGCGCCGTGCGCAGCAGCGATTTCGGAGAGAGATCCTCGGTGTAGCCATAACCGGTCTGGTCGCCTTGCACGACGCGCACGCCGACGCCCAGCTCC
Organism: uncultured Myxococcales bacterium; assembly: GCA_903917305.1. Lineage (GTDB taxonomy): Bacteria > Myxococcota_A > UBA9042 > UBA9042 > UBA9042 > CAIXAA01. The sequence goes on from CAIXAA010000549.1 coordinate 5,937, forward strand.
ACGCTGCTCGACGCGCGGTTCACGGCGCCGTCTTCGAGCCCCAGGCTGTGCGAGATGCGGTGCTGGAAGAACAGGTCCGCGTAGCCGCCGCCGCGCGCGAGGGCCGCTGCCAGCGTGGCGCGGATCGTGGCTTCGTCGATGCCGAAACGCGCGAAGTAGCCGACGCGGTTCACGCCGGCGGCAGAGGTGGACGGGTTCATGCAGGTTCCTGGGCGCCGGCGCGCGGGCGGTGGGTTGCTCCGGCAGTGTAGGATGCAGGGCGCAGCGCGCCAGCCGAATGCGGCGAGGTCCAGGCGGCAGCGGCCGAATCGCCCGCTACTGCGCGTTCAGCATCGTCATCTTGTCCAGGCCGTCCAGCACCGCGGCCACGCACGCCTTGGGCTGCAAGCCCGACGCCATCGCGCGCGCATCCTTGAGCGACTGGGCGCGCGCGGCACCGACGGGCAGGCCGCGATCCAGGTTGTCCGCGATGACCGAGGTCGGGATCTGCCGGTTGCACAGCGCCGCGGCCACGTGGGCGACGCAGTGCTGGCCTGCCGGCTGCCCGGCAAAGAACTGCGTGACGCCGGGCGCCGCGAGCAGCTCGCCGTTGCGCGTCACCGCCGAACAATCTCCAGCAGGTCCGCGGGCAATCTCGCCGCCCAGCCAGCGCGCCAGCATCAGATCGCTCGTGGCGCGGTCGCTGAAGGCCCATGCCTGCTTGCCCTCGGTCTGGCTGAACAGCGCAGACTGGAAGGTTTTTTCGCAGACCTGGCGCCGCCGGCTCTCGTCGTTGCCACCCACGCCGGCATCCACCGTCTTGTCGCCCCACTTCGCGTCGATGGCCTTCTGGCAAATGCCCAGGTCAAACACGAGGTTGCGTTGGCCGCCCGCCACCGTCTGCGCGCGCACGAGGCGGTCGATCATGTCGAGGCCTTCAGCCACCGTCCAGCCCAACTGCGCGAATTCCTTCTTGAGTCGCGCGGCGATCAACGCCTCGTACACCGCAGCGCGGCTCGCCAGGAACGCCGGGTCGCCGGCGCGCGACTTCGCCTCGAAGTCCGACAACGTCTGGATGTCGCGGTACGTCGACAAGTACGGGTAGCTGCACTGCAAACCGAAGCGACCTTTCTCGTCGAGGCCATAGGTGTGCAGGAAGCCTTGGAACAGGCGGCGGTCGTCGTCGGCCTTGTGCGAGCGTGCGACGAACGCGTCCGAAACCGCGCATTCCAGCGGTGGAATCTCCAGGCGCGCGTCGATGTCCGCGAAACCGTAGTCGTCATCCAGCACCGGCGGGCGCGCGAGCAGGGCGACCTGCGCGCTCGGGAAGCGCTTTCCCAGATCCTGCACCTGCGCCATCACGGCTGGCCGATCCGTGAGGTCGACCTCCTCGATCGCGTCGAGGAACAGCAACCAACGCTGCCTGCCCAGCTTGCCCTCGAAGTCGGCGCGCGCCTGCGCCTTGCCTTCCAGGCCGAGGTTCTTGGCGATGATCGACAACACCGCGTTGTCCGTGCCTTTTGCCGCCGCCACCTGCTTCAAGTCGACGGTGAACACCGGCAGGGTGCCGCACGACTGCGCTTCGATCGACTCCGCCAGCCGCGTCTTGCCCAGGCCGCCGCGCGCGATCACGAGCAAGCGGCGCACGTCGCCTTGCTCCAGGGAGCCGACGAGGCGCGACTCCGGCATGAGCAGCTCCGCGCCGGTGCGCGCCGCAGCGGGCCACTCGTGGGTGAACAAAATGGCGGGGTTGTAGGCGCCGGAAGCGAGATCGGCCTGCTGGCTCGCCGTGCGCTCGCTGCAATGCTTGGCGTAGCCGGTGTCGTCGGAGCTGCCGAGCCAGGAGGACAGCGCCGTCTGGCCGCCGCCGCACGCGGTCAGCGCCAGCAGCAGGCAGGGCGCGGCGATCCAGCGCGCGCTGCAGGCCGGGACGGTGGCGATCGTTCCGAACGGAATCATGGTGGGCTCCCTGGCGAAGTGCTGCCGCAAGCCGTGGCTTCTAGCGCGGAATGGGGAGCCTGACAACCATTCGGCCGGCCCGGCGCTACGCTGTTTGCGGCGCTGTCACCTGGATGCCCGCCGCCGCCAGCCGGCTGCGCACGGCGCGCGCCATCGCCACGGCGTGCGGTCCATCGCCGTGCACGCACAGGCTCTCGATGATCGCCGGCAGGCGCGCGCCATCGGGCGTCACCAGGTATTGACCGAGCAGCATCGCCAGCGCCCGATCGGCCGCTGTTTCAGGATCTTCCAGCAGCGCCCCCGGCTGGCCGCGCGCGAGCAGGTGGCCGTCCGCGCCATAGCCGCGATCCACATATGCTTCCCGGACCAGCGGCAGGCCGAGCGCCTGCCCGGCACGCTCCAGCTCCGTCCCCGGCATGACCAGCCAGCGCAAGCGCTTGTCGAACAAGGCGATCGCCCGGGCCACCGCCAGCGCCAGCTGCGGGTCGCGCGCGGCTTGAGTCGCCAGCGCGCCGTGGACCTTCACGTGCCGGACCCGCTGCCCCGCCGCCTGGGTGATCGCCGCCAGCGCGCCCAGCTGGTACAGCACCAGCGCCTCGATGTCCGCTGGCAGCGCTTCCGGCATGGGGCGGCGACCAAAACCTTCGCGATCCTGCCAGCCTGGATGCGCACCGATGGCCACGCCGTGCGCGATCGCCAGCGCCACGGTGCGCTGCATCCCCACCGGGTCGCCGGCATGCAGGCCGCAGGCGATGTTGGCGGACGTGAGCCAAGGCATCAGCGCCGCGTCGCCATCGCCAGGAATCTCGCCGACATCTGCGTTCAGATCGACCGTCGTCGCCATGATCCGTCCCTCGCTCGGCCGCCCAGGTTTGCGCGCCGGGACCGCTTGCGCAAGCCCGGACTGGTGTACGCTAGCGCGCGGAGGCTGCCTTGCCAGAGGATCGCGCCGCGCCGGACGTTTTGCGGATGCTCGCCGTGGGCGACACAGGGCTGTGCGTGGAGCTGGGCGACGGCATCTCGCCGCAAGTCCACCAGCGCGTGCTGGCCCTCGACGCCGCGCTGCGGGCGGCGGCCTGGCCGGGCGTGGTCGAGACGGTGCCGGCGTACCGCTCCCTGCTCATCCACTTCGATCCACTGCGGATTTCGCCACAGGCGCTGCGTGCCCGCGTTGCGGCCCTGCGCCGGGCCCCGGATCTGGCCTTGGCGGCGCGGCGCCGCTGGACCCTGCCCGTGTGCTACCAGGACGAGTTTGCACCCGATCTTGCCGAGCTGGCCGACCGCGCCGGGCTTGCCGGGGCGCAGGCCATCGCGGTGCACGCCGCCGTCGACTACCGCGTCTACTTCCTGGGTTTTGCGCCAGGTTTTGCCTACCTGGGCGGCCTGGATCCGCGCCTTGCCACGCCGCGCCGCCCGCAGCCCCGCCCTGCGGTGGCGCCCGGCAGCGTGGCGATTGGTGGGACGCAGACCGGCGTGCTGCCGATGGTGATGCCGAGCGGCTGGCACGTGGTGGGGCGCACGCCCGCGCGCCTGTTCGACATCCGCCTGGCCGAGCCGTGCCTGCTCCGGCCCGGCGACGTGGTGCGCTTTGCGCCGGTGCCGCGTGCGGAGTTCGCCCACCTGGAGGCGCGCGCCGCGAGTGGAACCTGGCGTCCTGCGGCGGAGGACCTGCCGTGACGCCTGGCCTGCTCGTCCACAGCGCTGGACCTTGGTGCACCGTCCAGGACCTGGGCCGCTCCGGCTTTGGCCGCCTCGGCGTCGCGCCCGCCGGCGCCCTGGACCCGCTGCTGCTGCGCGCCGCCAACGTGCTGGTCGGCAACGCGGAAACCACCGCTGCGCTCGAGTGGACGGTGCGGGGCGGTGTGTTCGAGATCCAGGCGCGGAGCGCGCGCGTGGCGGTCACCGGCGATTGCAGCCTGGCCATCGATGGTCTGCCGGTGGCGCCGTGGCGCTCGCACCGGCTCACGCGCGGCCAGCGGCTCAGCGTCGAAGCGCGCGGCGACCTGCGCGGCTACCTCGCGATCTTCGGCGGTTTCGCCATCGAGCCCGTGCTCGGCAGCCTGTCGACGCACGTGCGCTCGGCCCTGGGAGGCTGGCAAGGCCGCACCCTGCGCGACGGCGATGCCCTGCCGCTGCGCTGCGACGAGGCGCCGCCCGCCAGCGAATTGCACGTCGATCTGGCCGCGCTGGGTGCCAGGCCTCAAGCCTTGCGCATCGTTTGGGGACCGCAGGACGACGCTTTTGCCGCCGACGTCCGCGAGCGCCTGCTGTCCAGCACCTGGCACGTCTCGACGCACAGCGACCGCATGGCGTGCCGCTTGACGGGGCCGCCGCTCGCGCATCGCAGCGGGCCGGACATCGTCTCGGACGGCGTGTTGACCGGCAGCATCCAGGTGCCCGGCTCCGGCGAACCGATGGTCCTCCTCGCCGACCGGCAGACCACCGGCGGCTATCCCAAGATCGCGACGGTGATCAGCGCGGATCTCCGGCACTTCGCGCAACTGCGGCCCGGTGAGGCCGTGCGCTTCGCCGCCGTCGACCTGGATCAGGCCATCGCCCTGCGCGCCGAACAGGAAGCACGCTTCTGCGCTTGGGCGCGCTCCGTCGCGGGACCGCGACCTGCACCGGACGCTGCCGCCGACGCGCACGTCCTGGCGACGACCAACCTCGTTTCCGGCGTTTCCGATGCGGCCGATGGTCCGGTTGTTTGACCCCATCTGGGACCGCGAATAGGCTCTATCGGTTCAAGGCGCGACGACTTGTCCGCGCCCCGCCTCGTTCGCCGCTGCCCGCGCTCGGCCCAGCCAGGAGCAGGATGTCTGAGCAGATCCCCTTTGCCGCCGTGGAGTTTGCGGCCAACCCCGAGCCGCGCTGCCCGTGCGTGCTGGTGCTCGACACCTCGGCGTCCATGTCGGGCGCGCGCATCGCGGAATTGCAGCACGGAATCGCACAGTTGAAGGACGAGCTGGCCACCGACCACCTGGCGCGCAAGCGCGTGGAGCTTGCGGTCATCACGTTCGGCGGCAGCGTGCGCATGCCGACCGACTTCGTCACGGTCGACTCCTTTGATCCTCCGACCTTGCATGCGGACGGCTTGACGCCCTTGGGTGCCGCCGTGATGACAGCCCTGGATGCGGTCGGCGCGCGCAAGGCCATCTACCGCAACAACGGCATCGCCTACTACCGACCATGGGTCTTCTTGCTCACGGACGGGGAGCCGAGCGATGCCTGGCATGCCGCTGCCCGCGCCGTTCGCGATGCCGAAGCGGCCAAGGCGTTGGCTTTTTTTGCAGTTGGCGTGGGAGAGGCCAATATGGACATCTTGAGGCAGATTGCGGTGCGCGCGCCGCTGATGCTCAAGGGCTTGATGTTCCATGAGATGTTCCAATGGCTTTCCAGCTCGCTGCGCTCCGTGTCCCACTCGGGCTTGAGCGACGAACTGCCGCTGAGCAACCCGACCGTCCCCGAAGGTTGGGCCAAGGTATGAGTGCCTGTGAATCTTCTGATTCGCAGGCACTGCAAGGCCGCGGCTGCGGACTTGCAGCGGCTGAAACTGTTTGAATTCACCTCAAACCGTTCTTGGCCGCTGGTGCGAAACAACAAGCTCGGAGGTTGTGAAACAACCTCTGAGTGCTTCGGGCGGACGAGGTTCACCCTGACCGTGGCTCGACGACAGCCTGCCTCTCCAACTGCGACGCCCCCGCGTGCGCCTGCGCCGCTCGTCGGCCGTTGGAAGACGCTGTCCGCCGCGGTGGCCGGTCCGCGCAAGCAGGCTGCGGGCGGTTGCGAAGATCATTGCGTTGTCAAGGTCTTGCAAGTGCGCGGCGCCGAGGTGCTGGTCGCGGTCTGTGCCGATGGCGCCGGCAGTGCGCAGCATGGCGGCGCCGGTGCCCGCGTCGCCTGCCACACCCTGCTCGCCGAGATCGAGAAGCTCCTGGCGGGGCCGATCCCGCTCACGGCGCGCAAGAAGTCCGCGGCCGTGCTGGGCAAGACCGCCATTCGCCGAGCGTTTGTCCACGTCGCGGCGGAGCTTCGCGCCGAGGCCGCGCAGCTCGGCGTCGCGCCGCGCGAACTGGCGACCACGCTGCTGCTTGCCGTGCTCGGACCGGACAGCGCCGGTTTTGCCCAGGTCGGCGACGGCGTGATCGTCATTCGCGACAAGGACGCGTATCAACACGTGTTCTGGCCAGCTCGCGGCGAGTATGCCAACACCACGGACTTCGCGACCGACGAGCCGCTGGCGCTGCGCTGCACCCAGCTCGGCGCGGTCGATGAGGTGGCGCTGATGAGCGATGGTCTGCAGGTCCTCGCTCTCGACTATGCCGCCCAGGCCGCGCATCCGCCGTTCTTTGCAGGGCTTTTCTCGGAGATGCACCGCGCCCCGGCGCCGGATCGCGATCTCGCGGAGCCGCTGCACCGCTTCCTGGGTTCGCCCGCCGTCCAGCAACGGACCGACGACGACGTCAGCCTCGTGCTGGCGGTGCGCGACCGCGTGAGGAGCTAGCCCGATGCAGCTCTTCGATGCGCGAAAACAGCCCGTCACCCTCGGCCCCGAAATCGGCCGCGGCGGCGAGGGCGTCGTCTACCAGCTCGCCGATCGCCCCGACCGCGCCGCCAAGATCTACAGCCAGGTCGCCGATGCCGACCGCGTCGCCAAGCTCGCCTGCATGGTCGAGATGTGGTCGGAAAACCC
>CAIXAA010000550.1 GCA_903917305.1 uncultured Myxococcales bacterium
CCGAACAGCAGGAATTGCCCAGCCGCCATGATGGCGCCGCCGACGAACACCGAGCGGCGCTGACCGAGGTACTTGTCGGCCAGCCAGCCGCCGATCAGCGGCGTCAGGTAGACCAGGCCCGTGTACCAGCCGTAGATGACGGACGCCTTGGGGCCGGCGCCGCAGGTCTGCTCGGCGATGCGGTGCACCAGGCCCGCGTCCAGCATGGGCGCAAGGCCCTTGCCGGGATCGCCGGCGGTGAGCGCCGCCACCTTGGTCGAGATGCATTCGGCCGCGCCGCTCAGGTTGGTTGTCGGCAGGAAGCGCTGCAGGAAGTCCCAGCCGAACACATGCGCCGGGTTGCCGATGCCATCGTAGCCCTTGCCCTGGTAGACCTGGCGCACGCCGACGAACAGGTAGTTGACCATGTACAGCTTGAGCAGCCCGCGCATGCCGTAGTAGGAGAAGCGCTCCCACATCTCGGTGAAGAACAGCACGAACAGGCCGACGGGATGGCCCAGGAAGGTCTTTTGCATCGCGGTGGTGGGCTGACTCATGTTCACTCCAAGTTGCTCAGGGTCGGGCACATTGCCACGCTGCCGCCGATTCTGCCAGCCCTCGCCTGGTTCCTGACGAGAGGGGCGAGTACCGGGCTCGAGGCGAGCTGGAGCCCATCCCGCGAGACGCCAACAGCTTTACCGCATGCTTCCACGGTGTTTCAAGCGCAGGCCGGTGGCTCGGCGCGGACCGGCGCGGGCGGCTTCCACAGCAGCCAGGCGATGCAGCCTGGCAGCAGCCACAGTCCAAGACCGCGCACCACGCCGGTATGTGTGACGTGCTCGATGCCCCAGCCGATCAGCGGGCTGGCGATGATGTAGGCGACGGATTGGCCCGCGGCGCTCAGGCCGCTGACCGCCGAGACCGCGTGCTGCGGCACGCGCGCCAGCATGTCCGCGGTCACCAGGGCGAAGAGACCGCCGCCGCCGGCCATCGCCAGGCCAATCAGCACGACGCTGAGCCAGGGATTGGGCGCCAGCGGAAGGAGCATCACCGTCAAGGCCAGCAGCAGCGCGCAGCCCAGGAGCAGGCGCGGCGGCGACAACTCGCCGCCCGCGCGCAGCAGGCGCCGGCTGGCGAAGTGGCCAAAGCCGATGGAACCGAGGTCGTAGAGCAAAGGAGGCAGCCACAGGAAGCGCCCGATGTCGCGTTGCGGCAGGGCAAAAGCGGCGACGAGGTACTTCGACGACCAGTTCAGGGCGTAGGACATCATCGGCGAAGCGGCGAGGATGACGCACAGCCCGCGCAGCACCGCGCGGTGGCGCAGCAGCGTGGTCAAGGGCGTCACCTGCCGCGGCGCCTCGGCCGGGCGATCGAGCAGGTCGCGCACCGCGTCCGGCCGGGTCGCGCGCAGCCACAGCGGCAGCCAGCTCAGGCCGATCAGCGCGGTGCCCAAGAGCGCCATGCGAAACCCAAAGTGCGCGGTCAGCCAGCTGGTCAGCGGCGGCACGACCATCGCCCCCAGCGAGGAGCCGACGAAGAGGACGCCAAAGCCGCGCGGCCGATCGGCGATGGGCAGCACGCGCTGTACCGTCTGCGCGGCACCGGGAAAGGAGGGCGATTCGGCCAGACCCAGCGCGATGCGCAGGACGAACAGCACGGCGACGCCCGGCACCAGGGCGTGCAGGGCGGCGACCGCGCTCCAGATCAGCACCGAGGCGACCAGACCTCGCCGCGCGCCGACGCGGTCGATCCAGCGGCCGGCCAGGGGCGCCCCCAGCATGTAGGCCAGCGAGAAGGCGGAGAGCAGCCAGCCGTAGGTCTGCTCGCTCATGGCCAGGGCGCGCGTCACCGTCGGCGCCAGGACGGCCAGTGCCTGGCGATCGGCGTAGGAGACCGCCATCGTCAACGTCGCGACAAGGGCAACGAACCAGGCCTGGCGGCGGGTGAGGGCGGGAGGCGACATCGGCCCAGAATCCGCGGCGGTGGCGTGACTTGTCAATCGTCGAACGGCGAGCGCGTAGGCACAGCGTTGGGGTCGCGGGACACGCGGGCTTCAGCGCCGCGCCACCACGAACAGCCGCCGGAACGGGAACAGCGTCGTACCGTCGGCCTGCCGCGGATAGGCCGTGCGCAGCCTGGCACCATATTCCGCACGAAAGTCTTGCAGCATCTGGCCTTGCAACACGGTGTGCACCGGCGTCAGCAGCGTGCCGCTCACCCAGTCCAGCACCGGATCGTCGCCTTGCAGCGCGTGGAGGTACGTCGTCTCCCACACATCGAGCGATGCGCAACCGGGCTTGAGCCAACGCCAATAGGCCTCCGGGCTCGCCACCGGCTCGCGACGCCAGATGCCGGACAGCCGCTGCGCCCACGGCCCCTGGCTGCCCACCTCGCGCGCCAGCACGTGCGACGGCGAGTCGAAGTTGCGCGGCACCTGCACCGCGAGCACGCCGCCCGGTGCCAGCATCGCGCAGAGGCGAGGCAACAGCCGCTCGTGGTCCGGCAGCCACTGCAGGCAGGCGTTGGAAAACAGCAGGTCGACGGGCTCTTGGGCCTGCCAGGTCGCCACGTCCGCCAGCAGCCATGTCACGTGCGGCCGCTGGTGCTGGCGCGCCCGCTCCAGCATCGCCGCCGAACTGTCGATGCCGAGCACCTGCGCCCCGGGAAACCGCCGCGCCAGCTCGCAGGTCAGCTCGCCCGTGCCGCAGCCGAGATCGACGACGCGTTGCGGCGCCAGGCCACCAAGACGCGCCATGAGGTCAAGGGCAGGCTGAAAGCGCTCGGTCGAGAAGCGCAGGTAGGTCTCGGGCTGCCAGGTCATCGGATGCCTCCGCCGCAGATTTGCGCATGGCGGGCGTGGCAGCGCAAGGCGCCTCAGTGCTGCGCGATCTGGCCGGCGTGCACGGTCTCGGGCTCCGCCTCTGCCATGCGGCGCAGGGCGCCGGCAAACGGCAGGCCAGCCAGCGTGCCGAGGAAGGCGCCGGCGACCAGGAAGAAGAACAGCGAAGCGCCCAGACCGAGCACCATGCCGCTGCCGGTGATGACGCGCGCCAGGACGGTCGGCTCGGCGAGGGTGCCGAACAGGGTGCTCGGGAGCGCGAGGCCCATGTAGCCGCCGAACAGGGTGCCAGGC
>CAIXAA010000551.1 GCA_903917305.1 uncultured Myxococcales bacterium
AGCTTGTCGTGCATCTCCCAGAACTTGCCCTGCTTGTGCGCCGCCATCGCCGCCGTCGCGGCCGGCTTGGCGCGATCGTGGAACGGCAGCGGGTGGTTGACCCACACCACGCGGACATCCTTGGGATACTCCTCCATCACCTTCTTGAGCGTCGGGCCGCAGCGGCTGCAGAACGGGCACTGGAAGTCGGAGACTTCGAAGATGGTGACCAGCGCGCCGTCGGCACCGTGCACCGGCAGCGTCGCGGGGAACAGGCCACCGCCCGCAGCAGCGCCCTCGGCACCTGCAGCGATGGCAGCGGGTTCAGCCTGCGAGCCTTGCGTGGACGAGGCGTTCGACCAGCGGCCAGCGGCAAACGCGATCAGCGCCGCCATCAGGACGACGAGGACAACAGTTTCCTTCTTCATTTGAGCAGTTCCCTTGTGCTGTGCCCCGCGGGGCAGGCGTTGGAATGGCCCCGACTTTGCCGGGGGGCGCAAACGGTAGGAGCCCGCCTGCCCCCTGTCAAGCGCGCCACGCCGCGAATCATTCCGCGGCGCTTGCCCCGCAGCGGCGCGCCAGCTAGCCTTGCCGCCTCCCGCGCTTTTCACCGCGTCCAGGTGCCCATGTTCCCGCTTCTGCGCCCGATCACCCTGCGCCGCATCGCCGAGCACCGCCTGCGCGCCGTCATGACCCTCATCGGCATCGCCGCCGGTGTCGCCGTGCTGGTCGCCGTGGTGACCGTCAACCGCGGAATCATTGGGTCGTTCACCGATACCCTCGACCAGATCAGCGGCAAGGTGCACCTCGAAGTGCGCGGCGGCGACACGGGGCTGGACGAGAAGCTGCTGGACAAGGTCACCGCCGTGCCGGGCGTGCGCTACGCGACGCCGATTGTCGAGCGCACGCTCGATGTCGCGAACGGTCACGGCGAGTCGCTGGCGATCCTGGGCATCAACTTCACCGAAGATCCCAAGGCCTTGGACTTCTTCTACAACCTCAAGTCGGACGAGCTGCGCCATCCCGAAGTCAAGGCGCAAGCCGGCAAGCCGCAAGAGGACTTCGAGGAGGATCCCTTCGCCCTGCTGGACAAGCCGCGCCAGCTCATCGTCACGCAGCAGTTCAGCGCCCGCTACGGCAAGCACAAGGGCGAGTCGATCGACCTGATGACGCCCAAGGGCAAGCAGCCGTTCGAGATTTTCTCCATCGTGCAGGCGCACGGGCCGCTCAAGGCCTTCGGCGGCAACCTGGCGATCGTCGACTACATGGACGCGCAGGAGGTGTTCGGCCTGGGCCACCGCGTCGACCGCTTCGATGTGGCGGTGCGGCATCCGGAGATTCCCGGCGAGGAGGCGCGCGTCGCCGAGGAGATCCGCAAGGCGCTCGGTGGCCACTTCGACGTCGAGCGCCCCGGCAAGCGCCAGGAACGGCAGGAGCACCTGCTGCGCAGCTTCAAGCTCGCCCTGGTCATCGGCGCCGGCGTCGCGCTCATCGTCGGCATGTTCCTGATCTACCACACGCTTTCCATCTCGGTGGCCCAGCGCCGCAGCGAAATCGGCATCCTGCGCGCCGCCGGCGCCACTCGGTCGCAAATCATCCAGCTGTTCACGCTCGAAGGCGTGTGCTTCGGCTTTGTCGGCTCCCTGCTCGGCCTTGGCCTCGGCGCCCTCCTGGCCCGGCTGATGATGGAGCAAGCCGCCGGCAGCATTAGCGAAATCTACGTCCGCGTCCACGTCACCGGCACGCACGTGCCGCCCTGGGCGCTGGCGTTCGGCCTCGTGATGGGCACGCTGTGCTCCGGCCTCGCCTCGCTGCTCCC
>CAIXAA010000552.1 GCA_903917305.1 uncultured Myxococcales bacterium
CGATTGCCTGGGATTCAGTCTTCGATGCGGAACCGTATGACGATCAAGAACATCCTTGCCTACCTGATCATCGCCAGCCTTACGTTCGCTGTGGGCTACGGGTTGCGTCCGCAACCCGCCCCGTCCAGCCAGTCGGCACAGGAAATCCGCGAACACGGTCATTCCTTCACAAGTCCGCTGCTCGAATGCGACCAGTCCGAAGGCGTCTACCGCGAGCTGCGGCCCTTCCTGGACCGGATGAAGAAGACGGTCGAGCGCGAGCTGGCCACGGGCGCGGCCACGCACGTCTCCGTGTATTACCGCGACCTGAACAACGGTCCATGGTTCGGCATCCACGAGGAGGAGCGCTTCTCGCCCGCGAGCCTGCTCAAGGTGCCCATCCTGATCTCCGTGCTCAAGAAGGCCGAAATCGAGCCGGGCACGCTCGAGAAGTCGCTGACGGTCACGCAGTTCACCGACGACAACGTGGGCACGCTCTACCCGCCGGAAAGGACGGTCGCGCAGGGGCAGACGTACACGATCGACCAGCTGCTGCACTTCATGATCACGTTCTCGGACAACAACGCCAAGGACCTTCTGGTGCAGGCGTTGGACGCCAAGATCGTCGAGTCGGTGTTCAACGACCTCGGCATTCGCGTGCCGGACGCCACGACGCCGCAGGACTTCATGACGGTGAAGGACAATGCCGGCTTTTTCCGCATCCTCTACAACGCCACGTACTTGAGCCGCGAGATGTCCGAGCGCGCCCTCGCCTACCTCGCGACGAGCCAGTTCACCGTCGGTCTGGTCGCCGGCGTGCCCGCGGGCATGGTGGTCTCGCACAAGTTCGGGCAGCGCACGTTGCCGGACCACGCCGCGCAACTGCACGACTGCGGCATCGTGTACTACCCGGGCCATCCGTACCTGCTGTGCGTGATGACGCGCGGCAAGACCGGCACGGCGCTCGCCCCGGTCATCCGCGACATCTCGAAGCAGGTGTACGAAGAGGTCGACGCGCAAGCGCGGGCGCAGACACCGAATCCGTGATCAGACGCCGAGCAGCTTGGTCAGGATCTCGCGCATGATTTCGCTGGCGCCGCCGCCGATGGTGATGAGGCGCGTGTCGCGGAAGGCGCGGCTGACTTCGCACTCGTCCATGTAGCCCATGCCGCCGTAGAGCTGCAGGCAGCGGTCGACGACCTTGTTGGCCAGCTCGCCGCAGAACAGCTTGCACATCGTGATCTCGCGGAACGCGTCCTCGCCGCGCGCGAGCAGATCGACGGCGCGGTAGCAGAGCTGGCGCGCGGCCTCCAGCTCGGTCTCCAGCTGCACGATCTGGTGGCGGACGGTCTGGAAGCCGACCAGCGGCTTGCCGAACGCGTGACGGTCCTGGCACCACTGCAGCGTGTTGTCGAGCACGCGCTGCGCACCCGCCGTCGCCGAGAGCGCGCCGACCAGCCGCTCGCCCTGGAAGTTGGTCATGATGGCGTAGAAGCCCTCGTTCTCGCCGCCGAGCAGGTTGCGGACCGGCACGCGGCAGTCCTCGAACGCGAGCTCCGCCGTGTCGGAGCTGTGGTTGCCCAGCTTCTCCAGCTTGCGCGTGACGCGAAAACCCTTGGTGTCGGTCGGGAACAGGATGAGCGAGATGCCGCCGTACCCCTTGCCGCCCGTGCG
>CAIXAA010000553.1 GCA_903917305.1 uncultured Myxococcales bacterium
CCCTGGCGTTCCTCCTCATTGCAACGGCCTGCAGCGGAGCGGCGCCAACCCGCGCCGAGCCCGAACTCGACGAAATCCCGGATCGTTTCGCCACCATCCAGCCGCGCTCGGCGGCACCGGCGTCGTCCGCTCCGTCCTCGGCCGCGCCCGGCGGGGCGGACGCCGAGGATTCGCGGAGTGCGTCGATCGATCTTTCGGCGCAGGCGGAGGAGCGGCGCGCCCAGGAACTGGAACAGCAAATGGCGCGCCAGGAGGCGACCGCCCAGAAAGCGTCGGATCACGCGAAGAAGGACAGCAAGCCCAAGGCGGCAAAGCCGGCGGCCAAGCTGAGCAAGAGCCAGCGCAAACGCGAGATTCTCAAGCTGCTGACCAGCGTCGGCGGCGGCACCGGCAGCGGCGTGGCGAACCTGCTGGGGTCGAGCAGCAGCAGCGGCGACTCCGACATCGCCAAGGCCTTGAGCGGCACCGGCGGCGTCAGCGTCGCGGATGCTCCCGGCGGCGGCAGCGTGCGCAAGTCGGAGGGCGGGCTGGCGACGCTGCCGGCGAGCACATCGCCCGCGCAGAAGCCGAAAAAGGAAAAGAAGATCATCCGCTTGGAGGAGCTCAAGGTCGAAGGCAAGGTCCTGGAGCGCTTCCCCACGCTGGAGGCGCCCGACGAAGTGGCGCCGGGCACGACGTTTGCCGTGCAGGTCTCGCTGACAGAGCTCAAGCTGAGCCCGGAGGTGCAGATCCGCAGCGGCGAGACCACGGCGGACGGCAAGCTGCGCCTGCACCTGCAGGACAAGCCGGAGGGCGAGCCGTGGACGCTGGACGTCGCGCTGTCCGCCCCGGGTTTTGAAGTGATTTCAGGGCAGAACCTCGTGCACATGCGCGTGCCGCAGGCGGGCGACTCGGATCCGGCGCTGTTCCAGTTGAAGGCGCGGCCGCTGACCGTGCCGCGCCTGCAGACCGAGCTGTACGCGACGTTCTGGGAGCAAGGTCGCTTTTTGGCGAAGGTTTCCAAGTCGATCGCGATTGCCGCCGCGCCGGGCACGGACCGACCGAACCTGCCGCCGGTCTCGCACGCCGTGCAGGAGGCGCGCACGCCGCTGGACGACGGCAGCCCGGCGCCGGACCTGACGCTGTGGGTGCTGGAAGGCTTGGACCCGAGTCGTCCTGGGGAGTTGCACGTGCTGGTCCAGTCGCCGCACCTGCAGCCGATCTCGGCGGTGCAGCAGATGCCGGCGGATCTGGGGCCGTGGCTGCTGGCGCGCTACGGCCAGTTCGCGGGGAGGGTCACGCGCGGTGCGCAGCCGCTGGGGGGCGAGATCCAGCCGCCGCAGGACAAGGAGACAAATGTAGCCATGATGCGCGGTTTCGGCCGGGAGCTGTTCGACCGCTTCGCGCCGCCGGTCTTCAAGGAAGCGCTCGGCCAGCTGCAGGACAAGCTGGGGCCGCGCTTTGCCAGCATCCAGATCTTCACCAATTCTCCACGCTTGCCGTGGGAGCTGATGATCGCGCCGGCCCGTGGCACCCAGCCCGAGACGGACTTCCTCGGCATCACCTACCGCGTCGCGCGCTGGCACATCTCCAGCGATGGCCGCGTCATGGGCCGGCCGGCGGCGAAGGTGTCGCTCGATCAGCTGATGGTGGTGGCGCCTGAGTATGAGGGTGCGCAGCAACTGCCTTCGCAGGCTGCGGAAGTGGCGTCGCTCAAGCGCTTGGCGCACAAGCAGTTCCGGCAGGTCGGCGGCACGCTCGAAGGGCTGCGCGGGCTGCTGAGCGGCAAGGACGGCCCGACGGCGGGCGTCGTGCACTTCGCCGGCCATGGCGCGGTCGGGGCAGGGCAGTCGCCGACGTTCGAGATCCAGCTTGGCGCGGCGCACCTCGACCTGCTGGCGTGGAAAGGGCTGGCGGGCAACTGGGGTGGCGCGCATCCGCTCGTGTTTCTCAATGCTTGCGAAGTCGGCAGGGCGGAGCGCACGGCCGGCTTCGTCGACGGTTGGGGGCCAGCGATGCTGGAGAAGGGCGCGAGCGGCTACATCGGCGGGCTGTGGCCGCTGGGCGATGCCGGCGCGGCGGACTTCGCGGAACGCTTCTACACGGCCGGGCTGCCGGGACACGGCGTCGCCGTTGCGGATGCATTGCGCAAGGCCCGCAAGCAGTTCTACGACACGGGCGACCCGACCTACCTGGCCTACGTGTTCTACGGGGATGCGGCGCTCTTCTTCGCGGCGCCGGAGTGACTGTTCTGTCCTGCAAAAACAAGAAAAGGAACCCTATGATTCGCTTGCTATCCATGTCCCTTCTCACCTGCCTGAGCCTCGGCTGCTCGCAGCTCGCCGCCGATGCCACCAAGGCCATCCAAGGCAAGGCCACCGCGCTCAAGGAGGCGGACCTGCCGAATTGCTCCAAGGTCCTGACCTGTTGCGCCCATCCGGACACCGCGTCGCTGACCCAGGTGGCCTGCGGCAAGATCACGGTGCCGGTCGACGCGGTGATCGCCAAGTACACGGCCAGCAAGAAGGACATCCAGGCCAATGTGCAGCTGACCGCGGCGCAGAAGACGACCGCGCTGGCCGATCTCAAGGTGGCGACGCAGGACACGATGGAGCCGGGTTGCCGCTGCCTGCTCGAGGACACCGTGGGCAAGGTCAGCGCAGCCGGCGTGCCGACGCCGCTCGATTGCCAGACCGTCACGACGACGGGCGCGCTGCCGCAGGGCAAGACGTGCGCGGACGTGACGTCGCTGGTCACCGGGCCGTGAGCTGATGCGCAAGCCCTTGCGGCGTCAGGGTTCCTTGCCGTAGTAGTCGCTGTAGACCTTGGCGACCGCGGCCTGGCCGTCCGGCATGAAGTGCGGGCCGCCCAGCAGGAAGACGTCGCAGTTGGGCGCCTCGAACTTCGGTGCAGCCGTCACAAAACCTGGATAGGCTGCGACCACTTGCGCGATCGCCTCGTCGACGACGGGCTGCACGACGGTCTCCTGGTTGACCGAGTCCGGGCACGGCTTGTTGCCAGGCGAACGCAGCATCGTGAGCAGCTCGATGTGCTTCAAGTTCGAGTACTTCGCCTTGAGGTTGGCGACCACGGTCTTGAGCGCAGTCGTCCACTCCGCCGTCGTCGTGTAGGTCCAGTTGACGCCCGTGAACAGGACGCGATCCGGGTTGTCGGCGTGCTGCGTGCAAGGCGACACGACCGGCGTGTCCCACACGGTGTTCGTGGCATCCGCCCAGAGGTCCACGTAGGCGTGCGCCAGCGTCACGGCCTGCCAGCGCCCGTCATCGACGGCCGTCTCGAAGCCGCCAGAGAACCAATCGCCCGTGACCGACACGCCCATGACCTGCGTGCAGAGGTAGTGCGGGCTGCTGGTCGTGTCCTGGGTCGCTGCAGAATCTGACGAATTTCCAACAGCTTGAGATCCACACGCCGCCAGCAGCAGACCCAACAGGATCGACACCGGTGCGCGCCACGTCATCGTCATCGTCTCTCCACGCTTCGAGGCGCCGCGCGGCTGTGCGCGAACGACCGCACTCGCACGCGGCGGCGCCCGGAGTATCGGCATGGTCCGCCGCACCGTCAACGCGGGCTGCAGGAGCATCTCAACTCGCTGGATCCCATGTGAAACTGCGTGCTTGACGCGTCGATCCGCCAAGGCCAGACTCTCGAACCTGGCCAGGGCGCGCGCGTCCGCTGGTCGCCGGCCCCTCCAACCGCAGAAGATGCCAACAGGAACGACCATGACCCGGCCTGCACGAACGCGCCAGCGATGGCGGGTCCCGGTGCTCTCGATCGTTGCTTGCTGCGTGCTGGCCTGCAGCTCCTCGCCGGCGCCGAAGCCCGCGGCGCAGCCGGTCGTGGCCGCGCATCCGCGCATGATGTACACGCCCGCGGACAAGGCCATCGTGGTCGCCCGGCAGCACAAGGCGCCTTTCGACGCCATCTGGCAGCACCTGCGCGACGAGGCCGCGGCGACGCCGCCGACGCCGGTGCCTGGCACGTGGGATTCCGGCGTGTGGGAGCAGAACGCCAACGTCGCCCAAGCGAACGCCGTGTTGGCGTGGGCGCTCGGCGATGCCGTCGCGGCGGCGAAGGCCAAGCAGCTCCTCCTGTCGTTCAAGGACAACTTGGAGGACAACGACGACCAGGACATCGACATCCACATCCCGTCCGTGCTGTTTCCCATCGTCAATACTTGGGATCTCCTGCTCGCGACGCCGTGGATCACGCAGGACGAGGCCAAGCAGGCGCAGACCGCCATCGCCAGCGTCACGCGCAAGTTCGTCGCGCGCAACCTCGACGACTCCACGTTCAGCTTCCTGTCGTTCGTCATCACGCAGAATAACCATCCGCTGCGCGCGTCCTCGGCCATCGGCTACGTCGCGCTCGCCTTTCCGGACGACCCGGATGCGACGCGCTGGCTGGATTGGGCGACCGACCAGATGGACTACCTGCTTGGACCCAAAGGGCATTACGTCCAAAGTGACGGCGGCGTGAGCGAAGGACCGTTCTACTTCTCGTTCGGATTCGAGGCCTACGTGCCCTTCCTGCTCGCGCTGGACCGCAACAGCCCCGAGAGCGTCGTCCACCACCACACCTGCATCACGCGCAACAGCCTCGATCCGTGGACCGACAACGGCTGCGTCGAGGGCGAGCCGTTCAAGCTCAAGAACCCTTTGCGCGATCCCTGGTTCCTGGCCACGCTCGACTGGGACATCTCGCTGCGCCGCCCGTCGGGCTTGCGCGCCGTCCTCGACGACACCCACGTCGCCATCCTGCCCGCGGGTGCCTTGATCACGCGCCTTGGCGCTCCCAGCTACTTGGTGTGGGACTGGGGCACGAACGCCGTGATGCCCTTCGACACCGGCAAGTTCGGCGATCTGTCGCCCTGGTATCTGGCCTATGTCAGCGACGTGGCTCCGAAGCCGCCACCGTGGCGCAACCGCTTCTTCGCGGCGGGCGGGCAGGCGATGTTCCGCTCCGGCTGGGGCCCGGACGACTTGTGGTTGATGCTGGTCGCCGATCACGGTCCGGCGCGCAAGACGCTGCACAACCATGCGGATGGCGCGTCGTTCGCGCTGTCGGCCTACGGCGAGGATCTGCTGATCGACACCGGCTACTACAAGCCGGATTCCATGAAGAATCCGATCACGACCGACGCGCCGGAGCACAACGTGATCCTGATCGACGGCGTCGGCGCGCCCAAGCGCGGCCTGCTCAACAGCTGGGGCGACACCGATGCGTTCCTCGAGAACACCAAGGACGGCGAGGCGGTCGCGTGGGCGGAGGCGCGCATCAGCTACGAGAAAGCCGAGATTCGGCGCGGTGTTGCGTTCGCGCGCAAGCGCTACTTCGTCGTGGCCGACCGCATCGCGAGCGACGTGACCACGCCGCGGGCGTTCCAGTGGCGCGCGCACCTGTGGGCGGGCTTCGATGTCGGCGGCACCTACAAGATCGCCGGCAATCGCCTGACGATGGACCGCGCGCTGGGCGGCCTCACCATTTCGGCGACCACCACGGCGGGCGATCCGACCTTCGTCGAGCCACCTTTCACGTCCATGCAGTCGCCGCACGTCCACGACATCGATGGCTCCGGCAACCATGCCGTGGCGGACGCGACGATTTCCGCCGTCGCGCCAGGCTTTCTCGTCGTGCTGGCGCCGTACAAGCAAGGGGCGACCGGCGACGATGGACCGCTGACCGTCACCGCCATCGACGCGGGAACGGGCGGCGCCCTCTGGCGCATCGAAGGCAGCACCGCCGGCGTAAAGTGGCGCGACTTTGCCTGGCTGCGCGACGCCGGCGCCCCGAGCCAGCTGTTCTTTCTGGATGGGCACTCGCTCGAGACCGATGCGCAGTTCGTGCTGGTGTCCCAGGCGGGCGAGTTCGCGCTGCTCGCCGGCGGCGCGTGGGTCAAGTTGGACGGCGTCGCGCTGCTGTCGGCCAACACGGCGCCGGTCGCGGTCTATGCGAAGTGAGCCTGGAGCCCCGGATGAATCGTCTCGTTGTGTTGTTGCCCGTCCTGCTGATCCTTGCCTGCGAGACGACTCCCGCGGCGCCGAAGGCTGCGGCCGCGCCCTTCGACTGGTGCACGGCGGGCAAGGCGCCGGACGAGGCGTGCTTTGCCGCCAAGCGCGATCCGGCGTCGGCGAATGTCGCCCTGGCGCTGTCGATCGCGAAGCGCCAGGCTGTCTTGCGCCCCAAGGCCGACTTCGCGTGGAACTGGGGCGACGCCGTGATGATGCAGGCGTTCATCGATCTGCACCGCGTCACGGCGGACGCGCCGACGCTGACCTACGCCCGCACCTGGCTGGACCTGAACATCGCGGCGGGCTACGCGATCACGTCGAGCGACACGGCCGCGCCGGTGGGGGCGGACGTCGCGCTCTGGAAGCTGACGGGCGACGCGAACTACCGCAAGCCGATCGACGACTTCCTGGCGTATGTCGACCACGTCGCCTTGAAGACGCCTGAAGGCGGGCTCAACCACATGGGCGATTCCGACCTGCTCGGCGTTGCGCTGTGGGTGGACTCGCTGTTCATGGTCGGGCAGCCGCTGGTGCGGCTGACACTGGCGACGGGCGAGGCGGCGCCGCTGAATGAAATGGGCAAGCAGGTCGGCATCTTCATCGACAAGCTGCAGGATCCCTCGGGGTTCTTCCATCACGCGACCGAGAACGCGCTCAAGCAGGACCCAGACGTGTTCTGGGGGCGCGGCAACGGCTGGGTCGTGTGGGCGCTGGCCGACTATCTGCGCGCCAGGAAGATGCGCGGCGAGCAGGACGCGAAGGCCGAGGCGGCGTTGCACAAGCTGGTGGCTGCCGTCATCGCCAGCCAGGACGCGGCGACCGGGCTGTGGTGGACCGTGCTCAACCGGCCGGGCGAGACCTACCTGGAGACGTCGGCGACCGCGCTGTTTGCCGCCGGCATGGCCCGCGGCTGGCGCGCCGGCGTGCTGGGCAACGAAGTCCTGCCCGTCATCGCCAAGGCCATGGTCGGTGTGAAGGCCAAGATCGTGAACGGCGCAGACGGTCCGGTGGTCACGGGCGTCTCCGGTCCGACCAGCGCCGGCACGTTCGCGACCTACAAAGGCGTTGGCGTGCAGGACGACCTGACCTACGGCATCGGCGCCGTCGTGCTGGCGCTCATCGAAACGTCGGGGCTGCCGGCCAACTAGTTCTCGCTGCTAGCGCCGAGCGGCGCCTCGTCTCGTGGCAAAACGACGCAGGGCCAGGGCATCGATGACGATGCCCTGGCCCCGCCTGTCAATTCGCCAACTACGGCTTGAGCGTCAGGTACGAACCGTAGTGGTGCACCGCCACGCCATGCAGCCCCGGTGCGCTGGCGTAGGCCGCGCGCGTCGCGGTCAGCGCCGTGTTCAGCGCCGCCAGGCCTTCCTCGCAGAACGTGATCAGCGTGGGCGACAGGCCGCACATCGTCTCGACGCCGATGGTGACATCCTTGCCGATCTTCGTGGCATAGGCCACTTCGGGCGCCGCGCCGGCGATGATGGCGCTCGACGTGTCGCGGTAGTCCATGAGCACGACGCGGTCGACGCGGTCCTGCACCAGCTCGCTCAGCGGGCGGGTCTGGCCGCTCCGCGTCACCATCTGCCCGCTGAACCAGAAGGGAATGTCGACGGACAGGCGCACGCCGCCGTTCTTGGCAATCACTTCCAGCTTCTCGAGCAGATCCAGGTACTGGTTCGCCGTGCCCTGCATGTCGCTGGTCCAACCCGGCAGCGTGTACGGCTCCACGTCGAAGTGCAGGCCGACAGGGCGCGCGCCCTTGATGCTGAGGATGGTCTGCACGGCCTGGCTCGCGTAGCCGGTCGCCTTGCCGTGGTTGGCCGTCAGGGCCCAGGTCATGTCGCCGAAGAGCAGTTCGACCTCCGCGCACGACTGCGCCATGGCGTCGGCGGAGAAGCTGGCGAGCGAGGCGGCGTCGCCGACGACGGACGGAGCGGACATGAACACCTCGCGAATGCCCTGGCTGCGGGCGAACGTGAGGAACTTGGCCTTTTCCGTGGCGTTCGTGGCGATGCTGGACGTCCAGACCCACAGGCCGCGCGTCGGAGAACCATTGGCCGGCAGCGGCGCGGAGCAGGTCGGGGCAGGAGCCGGCGGGGTCGACGGGCCGGGCGCGGGAGTCGGAGCGGGAGCCGGAGCGGGTGCCGGAGCGGGAGCGGGAGCGGGAGCGGGAGCCGGAGCGGGCGCCGGAGCCGGAGCGGGAGCCGGAGCCGGAGCGGGCGCCGGAGCCGGAGCGGGAGCGGGAGCCGGAGCGGGCGCCGGAGCCGGAGCC
>CAIXAA010000554.1 GCA_903917305.1 uncultured Myxococcales bacterium
AGCGTGGCCAGGTACGCCGCGCCCTCCGCCAGGTTGTGCACGGCGATGCGCCCGACGGCCGCGTCGGGCAACAGGTCGCCGTCGAGGTCGGCGTAGGCGTTGTCCGTGTAGCACATGGAGGGCGGGATGAAGTTGTTGTCGGCGCAAGGATGCGGCGGCAGCGAACCGGGAGCGCCGATTCCCGTTCCCGGCGGCGCGTCGCCGTACAGCACGAGAAACAGAGGCCGTTCTGGAGGCAGCGCCGCCCTGAGCGCGTCGAGCTGGGGCGCAAGCGCGTTGCGCAGGTACAGCGGGTCGACGGGACCGCTGACCAGGTCGGAGACGCTGAGCACGAGCGTCTTGTAGCCCTGCGCCTCGCGGTACTTGGCGTGGTCGGTCGCCGCCGGCAGGAGATTGTCCTGCGAAACCACGAAGTAGTTCGCGCCCGTCGCCGCCGCCACTTCCGGCAGCACCGGCACCTTTGGCAGCGGAGGCGGCCCCGCCAGGCCATTGGCGGCGTCCGGCTTGCCCGAGCCCGGACCGACGTCCTTGGCCGCGGGCGCGCCGGCGTCCGGTGGTACGATCGCTTGTTCTTCAGGATCCGGCGGCTGGGCGGTTCGTGGCGGCGGAAGGCAACCGGCCGCGGCGACGCACAGAAAAACCGAGAAAAATGCACGACCCCAAAACCGGTTTGCAGCCATCGTGTCCCCCTGCACGACGCATCCGGGATGCGATGGAGCCACCTTACGCCCACGCTGTCCGCGTTGCAACACGGAACTTCCCGCTGCGGATGCACATGAAGCGCGTGACTTCCCTGTTGTTTTCCGGCATCCAAGGTCAAGCTTGGAATCGGCCCTTGCCGTCGCCGATCACCTGCGCCAGTCCGGCTGGTGCGGCTGCAGGGAGGCGCGGCGCTACGGAGCCTTGGGCGCCTCGCGCTCCTTCATGCGCTTCAACTGCTCGGCAAACGTCGTGCACGGGTCCAGCTCGTCCAGGCGCGGCGTGAACCACAGGAAATCGGCGGCCAGACCTTCGGGCCCGAGGAACTCCGCCGGCGTTTGCGCGTCCTTCTGCACTTCGACGAAGCTCACGGCC
This sequence comes from uncultured Myxococcales bacterium, assembly GCA_903917305.1. Taxonomy (GTDB): domain Bacteria; phylum Myxococcota_A; class UBA9042; order UBA9042; family UBA9042; genus CAIXAA01. The sequence goes on from CAIXAA010000554.1 coordinate 1,075, forward strand.
AGCACGCTGCGCTGCGGCGCCCGGCGCTTCAGGTGCGCGGGCACGCCGCGGTCGCTGCGCACGTGGCCATTGCCGGCGATCAGCACCGCGCCACCCGGCGGCGCTTGCAGCAGCGCGTCGGCCATCGCCGCGTCGCGGGCGCGCTGCGCCATCACCATCGCGACCGCCGCCTCCTGCGGCAACTGGTTGCAATGACTCGCCATAATCTCCTTCTGCATCGCGTCCTGCACCGGCGGCTCGAGCGGCGTCTGCAGTCCGTAGCGCTCCGCCGTCGCCGCGTCCAGCGCGCCCGGACCCTGGAACACCATCGCCTTCACCGTCGCGCGCGCCAGGTTCGCCGCGCCGATGTCCAGCCCCGCCGCCAGCGCCGCTTCGAGGATCGGCCGGTACATGCCGAAATCCGGCCAGCCGCTCGTCTGCCACTCGAGCACGGTGGCCAGCCCCGCCGCATCCTTCGGGTGCCCCGCGAGCCACGCCTTGAGCTTGGGCTCCTGCTCCGGCGTGACCATCTCCAGCCGCAGCGCAGGCCGGCGCCCCTTGGCGATCAGGCTTTGCAGCACACGGACTTGCAGCGCATGGTGGTCCGGGTTGTCGTGCTTTTCGCCGAGCAGCACGAAGTCCGCCGCCGCCAGCGCGGTCAGCAGCTCCTCCTGAGGCACGAAGCGGCCCGTCGACGTCTGCCAGATGCGACCCACGAGCGGATGCTCGCGCTGCAGCGGACTCTGCCAGGTGGGACCCGCGGCGGAACAGCCCATCACAACCACGCAAAGAGCAAGCGTTACGGCGCGGATCATGCGCGCTCCAATTCGGCCACGACCTGACGCCAGGCGCGGGCGTGCAACAGGTAGCTGTAGTGGGTAAACCCTTCCATTTCAATATTCTCCGCACCATCGACGCAGCCCGTGCTCGCCGGCAGCAGTAGCATGTCGGCACGGCTCCACAGCGCGGTCAGGCGCGGCAGGACTGGCGGCCCACGCCACGGCACCTGGCGCCGCAGCCGCGCGACGATCTCGGAATCTGGCCGCAAATCAAGGGTATGGCCCGTACTGGCAAAACGCGCGACGTGCGTCCCGGCGTGCGGCGTGCCCAGCGTCACGAGGTGCGCCACGCGCGCCGCCGTCTGCGGATCCTCGAGCGCCAGCCGGCACACGAGGCCGCCCATGCTGTGCGCCACGAGGTCGAGCTGGGCATCTGGCGGAAGCTGATTGCGTTCAAGCACTTCCGCGATAGCCGCCCGCAAGGACAGCGCCATCGCGTCCAGGTTCAAGTCCGGCGCAAAACCGACGGAGTACGTGCGGCTGCGGCCGATATAGCGGAAGTAGGCGCGCATCGGCACGAAATTGCCGCGGTGCCCGCCCAGGCCGTGCACGAACACGACAGGACGGTGGCCATCGGACGGCAGCGCCTCGAGCGGCGGCCGCGCCCTGCCCAGCATCGTCAGCCCCATCACCGGCAGCTGCAGCAGGTGGCGGCGCAGGTCCGGATCCACCGACTGCCACGCCGCCGCGGCGCCCTGCCC
>CAIXAA010000555.1 GCA_903917305.1 uncultured Myxococcales bacterium
GAGCAGCCAGCGCGCGCGGCGGCTTCGAAGCGCAAGCCTGCCCATCGCCTCAGCCTTCCAGAAGGGTGCGGAAACCGGCGCAGACGATGTCGGCGATGCGCTGCGCGGCGTGCCCGTCCCAGAGATCCGGCACGCGCCCGGAAGTGCCGTGGCCTTGCAGGATCGACACCACCGCCGGCTCGATCGCATCCGGATCCGCGCCGAGCAGGATGTTGCTGCCTTGCGTCACGGTGATCGGCCGCTCCGTGTTGGCGCGCAGGGTCAGGCACGGCACCGCCAGCGCCGTCGTCTCCTCCTGGATGCCGCCCGAATCGGTCAGCACCAGCCGCGCCTGCGCCATCAACCCGAGGAACTGCAGGTAGCCAAGCGGCTCGCACAGTTGGATGCCGGGCGCCACGTGCAGCCCAGCCTGCTCGATGCGGGCGCGGGTGCGCGGGTGGATGGGGAACACGACCGGCAGCTTCATCGAGACCTGGCCGAGCGCGGTCAGCAGGGCGGCAAGTTGGCTCGGATCATCGACATTCGACGGCCGGTGCAGCGTCGCAACGGCGTAGTCTTTGGGCACAAGGCCCATGCCTTGCGGCGTCGCCAACGCCAGCGCCGCCGGCAAGTGCGCGCGCAGACTGTCGATCATGCAGTTGCCCACGCAGCGGATGCGCCACGCCGGCACGCCTTCGGCCAGCAGGTTCTCGTCGCCGTCCGGCGAAGGCGTCAGCAGCAGGTCGGAGCACTGGTCGGTCAAGATCCGGTTGATCTCCTCGGGCATCGACCAATCGCGCGAGCGCAGCCCGGCCTCGATGTGCCCCACGGCAATGCCACGCTTGGCGGCCACCAGCGCACAGGCGATCGTCGAGTTGACGTCGCCGGCCACCAGCACGAGATCGGGCTGGTGCTGCACGCAATCAGCGTCGAAACCGGTCATGACGCGCGCCGTCTGCTCCGCATGGCTGCCGGAGCCCACGCCCAGGAACGAATCCGGCCGCGGCATCCCGAGATCGTCAAAGAACACCGCGCTCATCTTCTCGTCGTAGTGCTGGCCGGTGTGCACGAGGCGCACGTCCAGGCCGCGCTGCGCCAGCGCCTGGTACACGGGCGCCACCTTCATGAAGTTCGGCCGCGCGCCGACGATGCATGCAATACGTTGCGGGATCATTTGGGTTTCCTAGGAGAGGGCCGGCCGGTGCCGCCCCGCGGTGCGGCGGGGGAACGGCTGCGGCTGGGCTTGTCGTGGGGGCCGCTGCGCGGGGCTTCTCCGTCCCGTCGGGCACGTGGCGGACCCTTGGCTCCGCTGCGCGGCCCAGTTCCGGCTCCGGTTCCGGTTCGCGGCCCGGCTCCGGCCCGACCCGCACTCGGAGGCGTCCGCTGGGCTTCTCCGTCGTCCCTTCGGGCACGCGGCGGCCCCTTGGCTCCAGTTCCGCGAGGTCCGGCTCCGGTTCGGGGTCCGGTTCGGGGTCCGGCTCCGGCTCCGGCTCCGGCTCCGGTTCGCGGCCCGGTTCGGGGTCCGGCTCCAGTCCGGGCCCCAGCTCCGGCCCTGGCTCCGTTTCGCGGCCCGGCGGACGGACCGCTCCTTCCCGCTGCCTCTGGACTGTCCCCGTGCCGCACATTGACCGGTGCGGCCACCACGGCCGCGCGCGCATCCTTGCGTTCCACGGTGCGCCGCCGCGGATCGGGCGGCATCGTGAACCCACCGACGTGGCCTCGCGTTTCCAGCTGATGGATCTCGGACTCGGACAGCGTCCGGCACTCGCCCGGCTTCAAACCCGCCACCGTCACGCCCGCAAACGCCACGCGCCGCAGCCGCACGACGGGATGCCCGACGCGCTCCATCAGCCGCCGGACTTCGCGGTTGCGGCCCTCGGTCAGCGTCAGGCGCACCCAGGCGTTGGCGTCGGTCGACTTGATCAGCTCCGCGTTCTCCGCGCGCGCCGGACCATCCTCGAGCCGCACGCCGCGCGTCAGCGCCGCGATCACCTCGGGCGTCGGCACGCCGCGCACGCGCGCCTCGTAGGTGCGCAGGATCGCGTAGCGCGCGTGCCCCAGACGCTCCGCCAGATCGCCGTCATTCGTCACCAGCAGCACGCCTTCGGTGTTGAAGTCGAGGCGGCCGATGGTGCGCAGCGACGGCTCGGGCGGCAGCAGGCGGTAGACGTTGGGCCGGCCCTCCGGATCGCTGCGCGCGCACAGGTAGCCCACCGGCTTGTTCAGCACCAGCACGATGCGGCCCTTGGTCGGCTGCAGCCGCTCGCCGTCGATGTGCACGACGTCCACCGCGGGATCGATGCGCCGGCCCAGCTCGGTCACGGTCTCGCCGTTCACGTCGACGCGGCCCTGCGTGATGTACTCCTCCGCGCCGCGCCGCGACGCCACGCCGCAGTGCGCGAGGAACTTCTGGAGGCGCTCGCCTTCTTGGACTTTGGCAGGCTTGGTTCGCTTGGTCATTTCGTGTCTCTCAGGTTCGCGGCGCACGGCGGCGCCACTGCACAGCGACCAGCGCCACTGCAAACAGGGTCAGGATCCACATCGGCGCATCGCCCCACCAGCGGTAGGGACTGGCGATGTCGCGCACTTGCGCATCGTAGCGGCGCGTGGCTTCGGAAAACAGGGGCGTCGGCTCGTGCAGCACGCCCGCCGCGTCCACGTGCACGGTGATGCCCGTGACCGTGCTGCGGAGCAGCGGCCGCCGCAGCTCCACCGCGCGCGCCTGCTGGACCATCAGGTGCAGCGTCGGCGCCGGATCCGGGCCAAACCAGATGTCATTCGTCAGGTTCACCAGCACGTCCGCGTCGCCCGCCTCGCGCCGCAGGAACGCGGGGAACAGCGCCTCGTAGCAGATGTTCACCAGCAGCTTGGTGCCCGCGACCGTCATCAGTCCGCTCACCGTTCCCGGATCCATGTTCGAGACGCCCGGAATCGCTTCCTTCAAGCTCGGAAACAGCGACGTGCCCGGCAGGTACTCGCCAAACGGCAGCAGGATGCGCTTGTCGTAGAACTGCGAATGCCCGTCCGGGAACGCCAGGATCGCCGCATTGCGAACTTCCTGGATCCACATGCGATCCGGGCGACGCAGCGTGCCGAACAGGATGGGCCGGTTGATCTCCCTCACGAGATCCAGGACCTGCTGCTTCATCTGGCGCAGGATCGGCGGGGCGCGCGTCGGCAGCTTGGCCTCCACCTTCGCCGCTTCGCCCACGGCGTCGGTCGGGTAGAAGAAGGGCAGCGCGCCCTCCGGCCAGATGACCAGATCGAGCTGGCTCATGTCCAGCGCCCGCGTCAGCTTGACGGCGCGCTCCATCATCGCCATGCGCTGCTTGCCCTCGGCCAGCTTTTCCGCAATCGTCGCGTTGCCTTGCACCAGCGCCGTCCGCAGCACGCGCCGCACGGGCGTGGCCGCCACCTGCTGCAGCCGCAGCGCCCCATAGCCCAGCCACAGGCCGAGCAGCAGCGCAGCGGACGCCACCAGCGGCTTGCGCAGCGCCGGACGCGCCAGCGCCAGGGCGAGCAGCCCCGTGAACGCCATCGTCAGCAGGCTCACGCCGCAGATCCCCACCAGATCCGCGGGCTGCATCAGGATCGGCGTGCGGAAGAACGCGTTGCCGAGGTGCCAGGGGAACAGGAACGGCACGATGAACTCGATGGCGGCGTAGAGCAGCGCCAGGGCACCGACGCGCAGCAGCGCTTGCCGCGCCGTTGCCGCCGGCGTCTCGCCCAGCAGCCGCGCCGCCCAGGCGAACAGCGCCTGGTGCAGGCCCATCGCAACGGCGTAGATCAGGTGCACAAGCCAGGCGAGCCACAACGGAAACCCGCTCATCGCCTGCATGGTGAAGACCAGGAACGTGTAGACGCTGAGGTGCAGCAGCATCCCCGTCAGCCAGCCCGCCTGGGCCGCGCGCCGCAGCGTCGGCCTCTCGGTCTCGATCCACGCCAGCAGCGGCACGTACGCGACGAAGGCCAGCGGCCACAGCCCCCACGGCGGATAGGCCGCAATGCCGAGCAGCGCCGACAGCACGGCCGCCGCCAGACCACGCCACGGCGCCGCGCCGGCCGAGCGAATGCCGGCCGAGCGAATGCCGGCCGAGCGAATGCCATCCGGACTAATCCCGAGCTTGGACGCGGACTTGCCGCGCGCCGCCTGCTTGCCGTCTGTCGCCACCGACTTCGCCACCTTGCCAGACCTCAGCCCTTCGTGCTAACCTGCCATGCGTGAAGAAGATCTTCCTTTTCACCGAGTTTGGCGAGGGTTCGGCGATGCGCGCCGCCCTGCGCGATGGCCCGTACGACGTGGTCACACGCCTCTTGCGCGGCTCCTACTTCGACTGCCCGATCTCCATACCCCCAGATCTCGTCATTGTCGAACCTTCGCGCCTCAAGGCCACCGCCTTGCTGGTCCCGGCGCTGTCGCGCCACCCGGTGGTGGGCCGCGTGCCGTGGCTGCTGGTGCTCGACCGCGAGCGGCTGCACCTGGCGGCGGAGATCCCCTGCACCGACTTCATCGCCCGCGACTTCACGCCCGCCGAGGCGCTCGCGCGCGCCGAACGCCTGATGCACAAGCAGCTCGACCGCGAGTTCACGGTGCGTTCGGGGCCGGTGTCCGTGGACTTGCGCAGCCATGAGGCGAGGCTCTCCGGCGCGCCGCTGGCGTTGCCGCCCCAGGAGTTCGCGCTGCTGCGCCACTTCGTGCAGCACCCCGGCCGCGCGCTGGACCGCGATGCGCTGCTGCGATCGGTGTGGGGGCCGGACTACCTGGGCGGTACGCGAACGGTCGACATCCACGTGCGCCGCCTGCGGGCCAAGCTGGGGGAAGCCAGCGCGCACTGTCTGCAGACGGTCAGGCAGATTGGCTATCGCTGGGATCCGGAAGGCTAGAGCGAACCTACACGAACTCGATGATGGCCATCGGCGCGGCGTCGCCATGGCGCGGACCGACCTTCATGGAGCGCGTGTAACCACCCGGGCGGGTCTTGTACTTCGGCGCCAGCTCATTGAAGAGCTTGGCGACGAGGCCGTTGTCGCGCAGCTTGGCGAACGCGAGACGACGGCGGTGGAGCGAATCCTCCTTGGCCATCGTGATCAGCGGCTCGATCCAGCCGCGCAGTTCCTTGGCCTTGGGGACCGTGGTCGTCAGGCGCTCGTGCTCGATCAGGGACTTGCACAGGTTCAGCAGCATCGCGCGGCGGTGCGAAAACTCCCGTGACAGCTTGTTACCGCTCTTCAAGTGACGCATGACGTTTCTCCGCTGTACTCTTCCGTACTCTTCTGCACTCTTCTGGCGGCCTGACGGCCTTTCGCCTACGCTATCTTCTGCTGGAACTGTCCAGACTTACGCGTGCGCCACCGGCGGCGCCTTGTCCGGGTCGAAGCCCTCGATGTGCATCCCGAGTCCCAGCCCCATCTCGCCGAGCAGATCCTTGATCTCCTTGAGCGACTTGCGGCCGAAGTTCTTGGTCTTGAGCATCTCGGCTTCGCTCTTCTGCACGAGCTCGCCCACGAAGCGCAGGTTCGCGTTCTGCAGGCAGTTCGCCGAGCGCACCGACAGCTCCAGGGAGTCGATGGTGCGCCACAGGTTCTCGTTCAGCGGCTCGGTCGAGCTGATCGTGATGCCCTCGGAGGTGGTCTCCTCGACATCGTCCGACTCTTCAAAGCCAATGAACACGCGCAGTTGCTCGCGCACGATCTTGGCTGCGATGCTGACCGCCGTCTCCGGATCGACCGCGCCGTTGGTCCACACTTCCAGCGACAGCTTGTCGTAGTCGGTGCGCTGCTCGACGCGGGCGTTGGTCAC
>CAIXAA010000556.1 GCA_903917305.1 uncultured Myxococcales bacterium
CCCGGCGTCCTCGCCTACGAACGCCTCGGCAACCTCGTCGCCCTGGACGACCTGCGCCGCGTCTGCTGGCACCCGTCCGGCAATTTGGCCCTGATCCTCGGCACTGGCGGCCAGGTGCTCGTGTACGCCGCCGGCGCCAAGAAGCTCGACAAGCTCACCGTGCTCGGCAAGGACGTCGTCGACCTCGACGTCGATCCCAAGGGCGCGTTCTTCCTCGTGCTCGGCAAGGACGCCACCGGCACCCGCGTCTGGCGCGGGGACGTCGCCGCCGATTCCAGCGTCACCTTCGTCGCCGACGCGCTCCTGCCCACCGGCGATCCCGCCGCCGTCGCCGCCGAACCCGGCGGCACCCGCTTCTGCCTCGGCACCCGCACCGCCAATGCGCAGTACCTGTACCTGTGGGAGGACGGCAAGGGCGTCACCACCACCAAGGCCTTCTTCGCCAGCGCCGGCCTTTGGGATTTGATGTGGGCCGGCACGGACTTGCCCGGCCTGTCCGGCAGCCAGGCCATCGTGACCAGTCACGGCGTCAATGGCGCCGACAGCCGCACGTTCGTCGTCGACTCCGGCGATGTCCTCGGCAACGGCTGGTCGCCCGGCTTTGGCAATGGCGGCGGCGCCGGCTGGCGGCCCAAGGGCAGCTTCGGCCTCATCACCGGCTGGTCGAGCAACGTCATCTATGTCTTTGACGGCACTTGGCAATCGACCTACCTGCCCGGCGTGAACAACGGCGCGTCGCCGCAGGCCGTCGGCTGGAAGCACGACGGCACCCGCGCGCTCGTCGTCGGCCGCGCCACCGGCTCGCCCATGGCCGCCACGGTCTTTGAACACCAGCCAGGCTTTTCCAGCAGCTACGACCCCAGCGCCTGGATCAACCAGTCCATCCCCGGCTTCGACAAGGCGCCCTGGACCGGCAGCTTCAGCACCTACCTGCTCGACGCCGCCTGGCGCCCCGGTGTGGCATGCGACGAGGGTCTCATCGTCGGCAGCGACACCGGCACGAGCTTCTCGCCCAACTACGGCATGCTCATCCGCTTTCGCGACCTCGGCGACCCGGCCTGCGCCGCCTTGCCTTGAAGCCGCGACCATCGCACCGAATTTCTCGCCAGCGCGAGCGGTTATTGTAACCTCGCCGGGTCCACGCGCCGCGGCGCCTGGCCTTTGTCGCGCCCCCGGCGCTGTGGAACTGCATGACGATTCGCGACCTGGCCACCCTTGCCCGCGCTGTGCTGCTGATCGGCGGGCTTGCCTTGCTTTCCCCGGCGCAAGCCCGTCCGCACCACCCGGCCCGGCGCCCGGCTGTCGCGGCCGTGCGCCCGAAAGTGCAGCCCAAGCCCGTGGTTGCCGTGGTGCCGGCGGAGCGTCCGCAGCCGCGCGCCTTCGTCCCCGCGCCCGCCGAGCCGCCCGTGCCATCGCCCGAGGAGGAGGCCGTCGATGCGCCGCCCGCCGCCCATGCACCAGCCGCGCCGCCGCCTGCGGCCGGGCACACCGCCACCAGCGAGGAGCTGCTGCACCTGCTCAAGACCGCGCCGGGCAAGGTGACCGCCGTCGGCCTCGTGGTCGATCTGGTGTCCGGAAAAATCATCCTGGATCTGGATAGTTCCAAGCCAGTCTACCCGGCTTCGGTGGCCAAGATGTTCTCCACGGCGGCGATCCTGCGCGCGTGGCCGGCGGACAAGCTGCTGACGACCGAGGTGCGTGCTTCGGCGCCGGTGCAGGGCGGCGTCGAGACCCTGGCGATCATCGGCGGCGGCGATCCCAGCCTGCGCACGGCGGATCTGGCCAAGCTGGCCGACGCGGTCAAGCAGAAGGGCATCACCCATGTCGGTAAACTGGTGATTGACGCTACACTTTTTGACGACAAGCTGCCGCGCGGCTTTGACGAGAAGCAGACCGATGCGGCGTTTCGCGCCCCCGTCGGTGGGCTGCAGGTCGACACGTCGGTGCTGTGGGCGGCGGTGCGGCCGGGTGCGGTGGGGGAGCCGCCGCTGGTCGACCTCACGCCCGCTTGCGGCGACGCGGCCGTGGTGCGCAACGAGGCCAGGACCGTCAAGGGCGGCAAGGACGCGCTGACGATGCTGACGCGCCCAGCCGGGCGCCAGACCGAGCTTGTCGTGCAAGGCACGATTTCGACGACGCACAAGGTCATCGGCTCCGGGCCGCGGCGCGTGGCCGATGCCGCCGTGTTCGCCGGCGGCGTGTTCCGCGCGCTGCTGGAGAAGCGCGGCATTGCCGTCAAGGGCGAGACCTTGTTCGGCAAAGCGCCGCGCGACCTGCCGCTGCTGGCCAGCCACGACTCGCAGCAGTTGCTCAAGCTCGTGCAATACACCAACAAACACAGCCACAACGGCTATGCCGAGACACTGTACAAGCTCAACGCGGTCGCCAAGGCGACGGTGCCGGCGACCGCGGAGAAGGCGGAGGCTGCCGTGCGCAAGTCCCTCTCCGATCTGGAGATTCGCTGGCAGGGCGTGCAGCTCGGCAACGGCTCGGGCCTCTACCACGCCGACAAGGTCACCTGCCAGGCCGTGGTCGACCTGGTGCGCGGCATGGCGAAGGATGGCGCTGGCGCGAACTGGCGGGGAACCTTGGCGATTGGCGGCGTCGATGGCACGCTGCGCGGCCGGCTGGGCGGCATGCGCGGCAAGGTGCAGGCCAAGACCGGCACGCTGGACGACGTGGTGGGCCTGGCGGGCTATGCCGAGGGCAGCCACGGGACGTACGCTTTTGCCATGTTCTTCAATGGCGTGCGCGGCGGTCCGGGGGCGTATCGGGCATTGCACGATCGCGTGCTGACGCGGCTCCTGGCGGACTAGGAGCTTGTCGCCGAAAGGCGGCAAGCTCCTAGGCAGGCCGCGGACGCGGACTGCCGGCGGCCGAAACTGCATGAATTCACTTCATGCAGTTCTTGGCCGACCGTCCCAAACAACAAGCAGCAGGAGTCTGTCGGCCAATTGCCGACAGACTCCTAGCGCAAGCGCTCCGCGGACCGCGGGATTCCTCTGGGCGAATCCGGCCTTCGGCCGGACCGGGCTCTATCGCGCTTCGCGCGACCGAACCACCTTCGGTGTTTCGGCCCTTTGGGTAACGATCCCTTTCGCGGATTGGCGCCTACGGACTGAACTCGATCGCCTGCGCAATACCTTGCACGCGTTTCGTGAGCTCTTTGGCCAGCGAGCTCGACGCGCCCGCGACCTTCTGCGCTTCCTTGCACGCTTCCAGCGCCTGCTGCAGCGCGGGCTTGCCGGCCGTCAGCGTCGCCTGGGCAATCACGCAGCGGTTGTACATGCCCTCGACGCGCGGCTGGCTCTTGGCGAGTTGGTCCAAGGAGTCCAGGGCTTCCTTGGCCTTGGCCGGATCGTCGCTCACGCGGCGCAACGCCACCGGCCGCGTCACTTGCGCCCAGTAGTTGGCGGGATCGCGCTTGAGCACTTCGTCGAGCAACGCGACCGTCGCCTCGAAGTCGAGGTTGCGGATCGAGATCGCCGCGGCATTCAGCAACGGTTCCGTGGCCTTGGGGTCAGCGGCCGCCGCGTCGCGGAAGTTCAGCAGCGCCTCGCGCGTCTCGCCCAGCGCCACGTGCGACAGGCCGAGCATGTTCAGCAACACCGCGGACTTCTTGAGTTCCGGCGCCAGCTGCTGCCCGACCAGCGCCACCACCTGCGTCTCGCGCTGCTGCCCGAGGGCGTAGTGCGCCGATGCCAGCCGTGCGTACGCCGACGCCACCTCCGGCCCCGCCACCTTGGTGGTCTCGACCGGCGTCTTGCCATCCTCGACCGCCGCGCCGCTCGACAGGTCGAACAGCTTGTAGCGCAGATCCTTCACGGCTTCCGCGGGCTTCTGGCCGTCGGTCCACGTCACGGGTGCCACTTCGACGGCGAACTCCTTGACGTCGGCCAGCTCCGCGAACTTGGTGTCCAGGATCTTGAGGTTGTCGCGCGCTTCGGCCCAATAGGAGTCAAACGCGAAGATTTCCGCGGCCTTCTTGAGCGCCTCGCGGTAACGGGCGATGGCCGTCTCCTCGTGCGGCTTGGCCTTCTCGGCCAGCTGCGACGCCCACTCGCTCTTGAGTTCTTCGCTGCGCGCCAGGGCCGGCGGCGGTGGCAACGTCTTGATCGAATTCGCAATTTCCTGGTAGATGCGCCCGCGCCGCGACGCAGCCGCCGCCACCCAGCGCGGGTTCTTGGCGCTCTCGGCCTCCGCGTAGAACTTGTCCGCGCCCGTCGCCGCCTTGACCTTCTTGGTCGCCAGTTCCGACGCGGCCTTCAAGTCTTTCGGGTTGCCTTTCAGGGCCTTGACCTTCTCGAACTCGATCTCGCCGGTCATGAACAGCGCCTGCGCGATGGCGTCGCGGCCAATCTCCGGCAGCTCGCCCATCTTGCCGGCCTTGGCGATTTCCTCGGCCTGGCGGATGACATCGTCGAACAATTTCCGGCCCTTGTCGCCCATGTTCAGCTTCTGCTGCGCCGTGCCGGTGTTGACCATCGCCGCCAGCCGCAGCTCGGTCGGGATGTTCAAGCTGCGCTTCAAGAACTTGTCCGACGCGCGAATCACGCCCTTCCAGTCGTTCTTCTTGATGTATTCCACGGTCAGCTTGTACGCGACCTGCACCGCGCGCTCGTCCTTGGCGAAGTGGTCGAGGAACAGCTCGCCGTCGGCAACCACCTGATCGTAATGGCCCAAGCTCTCGCGGATGCGCGTCGCGGTCGCCAGCGCCTGCGGCACCAGCTTGGAGTCCGGCCACGCCTTGACGAAGTCCTCGTACGCCTTGGCGGCATCCTCGAACGCCGCGGACTCACGATAGATTTCGCCAATCTCGAACGCCGACTGCGCCGCGCGTGCGTCGTTCGGGTATGTTTTCGCCAGGTTGCGGTACGTCGCGATGACGTTGTCGCGCTGCTTGGCCTCGCGGTAGAAGCGCGCCGCACCCGCCAAGGCACGCGGCGCCTGCTTGCTCTCCGGGAAGGAGGCGGCGTACTTCGTCAGGCACTCGGCGGCCTTGACCGGCGTCTCCTTGAGTTCCAGGCACTTGTTGTACTCTTCGTTCGACTTGATCGCGACCAGCGTCTCTCCGAGCTTGCCCTGGTTGAAGCGCGCGTCGCCGAGGAGCTTGTTCGTCCACAAGATCAGGTTCTTGCCGTCCATGCCCAGGTTGAAGGACGACAGCATCAAGCGCGCCGCGTCCAGCGCCAGCTTGGGGTGATCCGCGAAGCGATCGACGAATTTCGCCAGCAGCGGTCCAGACTTGTCGAAGTGGTTGGTCTGGTAGTACAGGCGGCCGACCACGAAGAGCGCTTCGGGCACGTCCTCCTTGGTGTCGTTCTTGATCGCGATGTTGATGTAGCGCTCGCAGGCGTCCGCCACGCGCTGCTGCTCGTTCGACAGCGGAATCGGGCGCAGATCCGCGGCGTCGACGCTCTTGTCCTGCGTCTCCGCGTTCAGATCCTGCAGCTTCAAGTAGGCGATGAGCGCGCGGTGCGCCGACGGCTCCGCGTACTTGCCGTCCGGCTGCATGTCGATGACGTGCTCGTACATCGCCGCCGAATCGGTCCACCGCTCCAACTGGAACAGCGCAAGGCCGTGGTTGTGCAGCATGTCGTAGGCGTGCTCGCCGTGCGGGAACAGGTCGCCGTAGACGTGGTAGACCTTCTCGGCCGCCTCCAACGTCGCCTTGGTGAGCGTGCGCTCGTACTCCGCGTGGTAGGTCGAGGAGATCTCGGCCAGAAGCAGCTCGAGCGCGATCGCCCGGTCGCCCGCACCGCCGGCCGTCTTGACGGCATTGCCGAGCCTGACCACGGAAAGCGTCGTCTGATCCAGGTCATGCAGCTTGTAGCTGTTCTCGACGCGCGTGCCGACGTAGCGCACGATGGCCTTGTCGTTGTGCGACAGCTCGATCAGCTCGTCCAAGATGATGTTCGACTTGGCGAATTCCGAGACGTCGATGTAGTGCGCCGACAAGGCTTCGAGCAGCAGGATCTCGGCGCCAGGCACGGACTTCTTGAAGAAAGCCAGGGCATTCTTGGGGTTGCCAGTCTCCGCCCAGGAACGCACGAGGTAGCGCGAGCCGTCTTCCATGAAGGCGACGCGGCCGCGTGCCTCGTTCTTCGAGTAGTCGAGGACGCGGACAAAGCCCTTGATCGCCAGGTCCCAATGCTGCTGGTTGTAGTGCACCCAGGCGATGTAGTAGAGGCCCCAGCCGTAGACGGAAGCATCAGGAAATTCGGTAACTTTTGCGTACCACTTGAGGGCTTCCGTGCCCTGGTTCTTGCCGAAGTAGTAGTTGCCGATGCCCAGGTAGGCGTCAGGCAAGTACCCAGAATGCGGCACTTTGCGCACCAGGCGCATGTAGGCGTCGACGGACTCGCCAGGACGCTCCAGCTCGCTCAGGTGGAAGCCCAAGGAATACAAGACTTCGTCGAGCTTGGCGTACTTCGGGAAGTTGCGCTCGATGCGCTTCAAGTGGTTGACCACGTCGAGCTTGGCCGACCGCGACTGCTCCAGCAGCATGGCCTGCTCGGCCTTGAGGATCTGCGCCGCCTTCTTGTCGCCGCGCGCCTCCGCCTCGGCGATGCCGACCTCGTACTTGAGGTCGTAGGCTTCCATCTCGTACGCTTCGGCGCGATCCCACAGCACGTAGCTGACCTCGAGCAGCGTGTCGCCCTCGGTCTCCGATCCGCGCTCAATCTCCAACAGTTCCCGCAAGATCGCGAGTTCGTCGTCGATGTCTTCCGTGCTGGTGCGCTCGCGCGAGCGCCGCTGTTCCGGCGCGGCGGGGCCCTTCTTCTTCTCGACCTTGGCGTCCTTGTCCGCCTTGGTCTCCTTGGGCACGTCGCGCTTGAACGTCGTGACCTCGCCGGAGCGTCCGGTCGGTCCCTTGGACTGCGCCAGCGCCGACATCGGCGCGATGCCCAGCACCAGCGCGAGGACCACCGCCATGGGGTGCAATGGAAGTTGCCGCGTTCGATTCACGTGCTACTCCGGTTGGGTCGTTTCGGTGGCCGGTTGCGTTTCGGCAGGAGGGGGCGCCGCTTGCGCCGGCGCGGGCTCGGGCTCCGGCGGTGGCACCGGTACGGCTTTGGGAGCATCGGGCTTGGAGCGACTGCGATCGCCCGCCGGCGCCACGCTGGGCGCGTCGTGCGGCAGGTCCTTCGCGGTGCAGCGCGAGCGCGTGTCGTACGTGTAACCGCCCAATTCGTCGCGCCAATAGGAGCCGTCGAAGGGCCATACGATGTGCTCGCTGTCCTCCGCGCGCGGCTCCGACACGGCCTTGGCCGTCTCGGCCATGTCGCGCCGCACCTGGTCGTTGATGCTGCCGCGCCGACCCTTCAAAGACTCGTATTTGATACGCAATCCCTGGCGGATGATCTCGGTCAGCTCCTCGCGCACGCGCGCCAGGCGCTGGCGGGCGAGGCCGCCGGCTTCGGCGATCATCACGGCGCGCACGCGGCCCATGTCGTCGTGCAGCTCCTGCGCGGCGTGCGTCGCGGTCGTGTTGCGCTCGAGCTTCTCGATGGACGCCAGCTCCTCGTTGGCCAGCACCACCGCGGAGAACGCGCGCTGCAAGCGCTTGTCATTCAAGGCGGCGTTGAAGATCCGGCGCAACTGCACCGACAGCCCCTTCTTGTTGCCGGCCAGCGCCGCGAGGTAGTCGTAGAACTCCGCGTCGGTGCGCGAACCGGAGAGCTGTGCGTCCAGCTCCTTTTTCAAGGGCTTGTAATCGCGCAAGAACCGCTGCACCGACACCAGCGTCTCGTTGAAGCGGCAGGTGCGGAACAGGATCAGCGCCTCGAGCACGCGCGCTTCCGGGTAGTAGCGGTCCTCGAAGTATGGAGAATTCAACGTCGCCAGCTGGCCGAGCACGCGGTCGACGCGGCCCATGCGGAAGTACGTCCAGCCCAGCTCGAACAGCGAATCCAGCCAGGTGCTCGTGCCTTCCTGAACGCGATCGTAATAGCGGCCGGCCGTCTCGTACTGGCCGGTCGAGTAGAACAAACGGCCCAGCGACATCGACGCCATGTCCCGGTATTGCGGATAGTATTTCGGGCTGCCGACGCGCTCCTCGAAACGCAGGATGTCCTTGAACGCTTCGACCGCCAGCTCCGCCGGGCCGCTGGCATCCTGGTTGTTCTTGAGCAGATCCTGGGACTTGCCCACGAAGATCACGCCCACCAGCTGCCGCGCCTTGAGGTACGTCTCGCCCGCGTCCGGCTTGATCGCCGAAAGCTGCTCGATGGCCTTCTTCTGATCGCCGACGCGGTAGTGGTAGCGGCCGAGCAGGAAGTGGATTTCGTCGAGATCCTGCTTGCGGTGCGCACTCTCCGGCGCGTCGGTCAGGCGCTCGATCGTCGCCAGATCGCCCGGGACCGCGCGCTGGATCTGCAGGTAATAGCGCAGCTTTTCCCGGTAGAGCGGGTGCTCCGGCGGGACGACCACGGCGTCGAACGCGCGCAGCGCCGACTGGTACATGCCCAGACCCAGCAGCACGCGCGCCATCGTGAACTGCGCGTCGGCGCGGTTGGAATCGTCCGACTCCAATGTCGGGATGAGATCCGCGAGCTTGCCGAAGGCGTCGTAGTAGCGCTCGTCGTCGACGAGGGCCTTGGCCGCCTGCACGTCGGGGTGCGGCGGCATCTCCCGCAGGATGATCTTGCTGGCGGGCTGCGCCGTGGCTGGCGCGGGCGCCAGCAGGGCAGATCCGGCTGCAGCGACGGCCAGGATCGCGGCCATGTGGCGCAATCCGGCGCGCAGTGCAGCGACGCGGAGCCAGGGAGGCAGGGCAGATGGTGTGGGCTGGGTCACGGCGGCAGGACCTCGCGCAGGTTCACGAAGGAGACATACTAGAGTACCAATCAAGAATCGTCGAGCCTACCTCCGCGCAGCCGCCGATGCTTGTCCCGCTCGCAGCGGCGGTCTACGCTGCCGGCACCCGTCAAGGAGTCCAGCACCATGCGCACGTTGTACCCGCCCATCGAACCGTTCGACGTCGGCCGCCTCGCCGTTTCGCCCGTCCACACGCTGCACTACGAGCAATGTGGCAACCCGCGCGGCAAGCCCGTCGTCTTCGTGCACGGCGGCCCGGGAGGCGGCTGCGACGCCTGGCACCGGCGCTTCTTCGACCCGGCGCGCTACCGGATCGTGCTGTTCGATCAGCGCGGTTGCGGGCGATCGACGCCGCACGCCAGCCTGGAAGACAACACGCTGTGGCACCTCGTGGCGGACATGGAGCTGCTGCGCACCCACCTGCACATCGAGCGCTGGCAGATCTTCGGCGGCTCCTGGGGCTCGACGCTCGGGCTGGCGTATGCCGAGACCCATCCGGAGCGCGTGACCGAGCTGGTGCTGCGCGGCATCTTCCTCTTGCGGCGCACGGAGTTGCAGTGGTTCTACCAGGAAGGCGCCTCGCACCTGTTCCCCGATGCCTGGGCCCGGTTCCTGGAGCCGATTCCCGAGGTGGAGCGCGGCGATCTGATGTCCGCCTACCACCGCCGCCTGACCGGCAGCGACGAGGCGGCGCAGCTCGCGTGTGCGCGGGCGTGGAGCACGTGGGAGGGCTCGACCAGCCGCCTGCACTTCGACCCGGACCTGCTGGCGCACTACGGCGAGGACGCCTTCGCGCTGGCCTTTGCCCGCATCGAGTGCCACTACTTCGTGCACGGTTCCTGGCTGCGCTGCGACGACCAGCTGCTGCAGGATGTTCAGAAGATCCGGCACATTCCCGGCGTGATGGTGCAGGGGCGCTACGATGTCGTGTGTCCGGCGCGATCGGCGTGGGATCTGCACCAGGCGTGGCCGGAGTCGCGCCTGGAGATCGTGCCCGACGCGGGACACTCGGCGCTCGAGCCGGGGAACACCGACAAGCTGATCGAGGCGACGGATCGGTTCGCGCGCTAGATCGCGCAGAACTTCGGCGCGCACTTCTGCGCCTGGCAGGACAGGCCGGCGGCGCATTCGCCGTCCTTGGCGCACGCCCCGTCCTTGGCGGCGCGCGCCTTGCAGGTGCCGGCGTCGCACCAGTCGGTCATGCCGCAGTCATCCGCCGCGACATCGCAGGGATTTCCCGCGTTGGTGCCGCTCGGCGCCACGCACTTGCCGCCGGAGCACGCGAGGCCTTCCGGGCACTTGTCGGACAAGTTGCAGGTCGAACCCGGTGCCCCGCAGGTCATCATGCGCGTCAACGTGCCGTTGAGGCACGCGAGATCGACGTTGCACGGATGGCTCAGCATGCAGGCGTCGCCGTCGCCGCCGGCCTTGGCGCAGCTGAAATCGGTGGGCGACGCCTTCGGGTCGCAGCGGCCGCTGCCGCCGGCACAGGCGATCGCGGTGCCGGCGTCGCACGCATCGCCGAGCGCCGCCTTGTCGATCCAGGCGTAGAGGCAGCGCTCGCGCGCGGCGACGACCCCGGCGAGATCGCAGGCAAGCAAGGAGGATGTCATCGCTTTCTGGCACGCGGCGTGGCGCGTGGCATCGCGCTGGATGCTGCCGGCCGCGGCGCCGTCCTCGATCTGCGCGTAGCCGGCCTTGAGGCACGCGGCGGTCTGCGCCGCGATGCAGCCGGAACCCGCTGGAGCGGCACAGCAATCCTTGAGGCGCCCGCAGATCACGACCGCCATCGCGGCGCACTCGTCGGTGGCGGGCGTGGCGGCGGCGGCGTCGGTGCCAGCCGTGTCGGCCGCGGCGTCGGCCGCGGCATCGGCGCCGGCATCCGCAGCGGCGTCCGCGGCAGTCTGGGCGTCGGCAGCCGCCGCATCCGGCGTCGTCTTGGTGCCGGCCGCCGAGGAACAGGCCGCCAGGAGGCCAAGACTCAACAAAAAGATCAGTTGCTTGCGCATCATCTGCCTCGCCTTTGGGCCGCCAGGATCGCGCTTTGCGGCGGCGCTGGCAACGGGGCGCCGGCGATCAGCCCGGCGCGACCGGCGGCAGCTCCAGCTCGAAGCGCGCACCCGGACCGTGCCGACCGCTGGTCAGCTGGATGCGACCGCCGTGCGCCGCCGCGACTTCGCGCACCAGCGCGAGGCCGATGCCCGTGCCGCGCTCCTTGCTCGTCGTAAAAGGCTCGAAGATCGCATCACGTTCCGCTTGCGGCACGCCCGGCCCCGTGTCCTCCACCGCGATCACCGCGCGCCGCCCGCCGAGGGTCAGCCGCGTCGAGACCTCCAGCCACACACGGCCGCCCTGCGGCATCGCCTCCCAGGCATTGCGCAGCAGGTTCCACAAGGCCTGGCGCAGCAGCCCGGAATCGGCTTCGACCCACACGCCGCGCTCCAC
>CAIXAA010000557.1 GCA_903917305.1 uncultured Myxococcales bacterium
GATGCAACCGCTGGCGATGTGGCGCAGGCCGGTGCCGCGCGGCGCGAGCACCGCCCAGCCCATCTTGCGCGAGCCGGGGTCGATGCCGAGCACCGCGCTGCTGCCTGTCCCATCCTGCGCCATCGCCGCCACCACCTTGCCCACCGGCAGGCTACACCGGAACGGCCGCAGCTGCCACGCCTTGCGCAGCGCCCTGCCTTGCCGCCCCCGCGCCGCTTGCCTATCCTGCGGGGCGACCTGGAGATGCCGATGCCCGTCCGCCGTGACAGAACGCTTTCGATTCTAGTGCCTTCCATCGTGCTATGCGCTGCACTGGCATCCGCCTGCCACCGCGCGCCGCCGCCCCTGGCGACGGCCCCGGCGCGCGAAGCTGCGACGGCGGCCAAGACGCCGGCCGCGAGCAGCTTCACGCCGCTGACGATGGAGGGCCAGGAGCCCAAGGCCACGAAACCATTGAGCGACGTCGTCGCACAGCTGGAGGCCATGGCGCGCGGTGGCGATCTGGCCGGGCTGCCCGCGCAGCTGACCCGCGCGTCGATTCGCCGCCTTTCGAAGCTGCAGCTGCCGGGCGGCCCGTTGCCGGTCACGGCGCCGACGCTGCTGCAGCGGTTCGATGGGCAGGTGACCCGCGTCACGTTCCTTGGCGGCCGCGCGATCCTGCAGGTGTCCAAGAAGGGGAATTTGCAGACGAGTTACTTCTACTTGGAGGACGGGCACTGGAAGCTCGACCTCGCCAACAGCCGCCCGCCCAGCGCGCCGACGCCGGGGCTTCCCGATCCGCTGAACGTGCCACTGGCGCTGACCGAAGCGACGGCGGGGATTCCGGGAACTGGCAATCTGGTCGCGGTGTTGGACACGAGCGAGGGCCCGCTGACCTGCACCCTGGCCGAGCAGATCGCGCCCAGGACGGTGGCCAACTTCGTGGGCCTGGCGCGCGGCCTGCGCGCGTCGCTGCGCGTGGAAGGCGGCAAGATCACGAATCAGTGGCAGCACCGGCCGTTCTACGACGAGCTCAGCTTCAGCCGCGTGGTGCCCGACACGCTGATCGAAGCCGGCGATGTGCTCGGGCGCGGCATGGGCCACGCTGGCTACCAGCTGGCCGACGAAATGGATCTGCGCCTGCGCCACGACCGCCCCGGCGTGCTGTCGATGGCCGAAAATGGTGTGAACACAGGTTCTTCGCGGTTCGTGGTGACCGCCCGCGCCATGCCGGACCTGGATGACCGCCAGACGGTGTTCGGCGCGTGCCGCGAGGCGGAGACCATCGCGCGCATCTCGCGCATGCCCGCGGGAAACGTCGTGATTCGCGGCATCGGCTTTCGGCGCGGCGAGTGACGGTCAGGCTGCGCGCCGCGCGACAGGCTCCGGGTCGTCCAGCTCGGCGGCCGAGGCCGACAGCCGGGACGGAAACGCAGCGATCGCGGCGCCCACCAGCATCGTCAGCGCGCCCAGCCACAGGGAAGACATGAACGGGAACACGACCGCCAGCAGGCGAGTGGCGCGCTGCCCCTGCGCCGGCGGCATCGCCAGGTAGAGGTCGTGCAGGAAAGTGGAGCGGATGTCGACCTCGGTCGTCGGCGAGGAATGCTTTTGATAGAAGCGCACTTCCGGGTGAAGCAGCGTACCCACCGCGACCGGCACGACATCGACGCGAACGCCTCGGCCCTGCCCTGCGCCGCTGGCTGCGCGGGCAAAGATCAGCCCCGGCCAGGGACCGGCGCGCATGTCCGCGACGAACTGCTTGCGTTCCTCCTCACTTGCAAACGCGAGGTCGAAGTCGCTCTGCCCCTGGAAGGTGTGCAGCTCGATGGGCGTCGGGGCGCGCTGCTGGCCGTACTCCCGAAGATCACCCATTAGTTTCGCGACGAACGGCGGCATGATCCCGGCGACGCCGTTCATGGCGCGCGACAGGCGCAGGTGCAGCAGCTTGGGGTCCTGCGCGTCAAGGCCGGCGATCTCGACCTGCGGCGCCAGCTCCGCGGCGAACTGGCGCGCCGCAAAGCGCCGCCCGGCCATCGCATCCGCGAACTGCAAGGCGACGCGCGGCAGCCCTGGCGTCGTCGCGGCGGTCGCCGAGCAGCCGGCCGTCTTGAGCAACACCTGCACATCCGCAACCTTGGAGGCGGGAACAACTTCCTGGCGCTCCATCGCAACGACGGTCGCGGTGCTCGCGGCATAGGCGCCGTCTGGGTCGTAGCGCTCGATTTGCCCAGTGAAATACAAGGTGTACACATCGACTTCGGTGGCATCGCCCGGATGCAGCGCGAGCTCCGGCGGATCGCTGCGAAACGCGTTGCCGATGAAGGCCAGGAAGCACATCGCGACACCCAGGTGGACGATGGCGCCGCCGTAGCGCCGTTGGTTGCCCAAGGTCAGGAGCACGAGCGACACGCCGTAGCCGCGGCCAAGCGAGCGCTGGCGGGCGCGCGCGCCGACGTGGAATTCGCGGGCGATCGTCCAGGCGATGAAGTCAGAAAACCACGTGCATACGAGGCTATAGAACTGGCGACCACCCAGACCAAGCGCCAGATCGCGCGCGGCCACGCCGGCAGGCAGGTGCTGCCAGTGCACGCGCCGCCAGACCTGCACCCCCGCCCACGCCAGCGCCAGCGCCAGCGTCAGCAGCGCGCTCCCGGTCAGCGGCCGCTGGACGTTGCGCTGGAAGTCCTTGCGCGTCGCGCGCCGCCAGGGCAGCAGCGGCCCAAGCGCGGTCACGAGCAGCAGCGCAAGGCCGAGCGGCGTCAGCACGCGCACGAACCACGCCTCGCCGAGCTGCACGCGCTGCGTCAAATGGGCCATCGGAATGCCGAGATGGCCCGCTGTGTCGGCGATCGCGTTGTAGATCGCTTGGAAGGTGCGGGCTTGCGAGATCGGGCCGAACAGCGTGCCCCACAGGACGATGAAGGCGCAGCCCGCGAGCAGGACGACGCCGAGCAGGAACGAGCCTTCGCGCGAGAACAGCGAGTCGAGTTCGGACACGGCGCGCAGCTGGCGCCAGCGCACGCCGATCGCCACGACGGAAATCACCGCGATGACGAGCATGTAGACCAGGAAATAGCTGGTCAGCGTCGAGTCCGTGAAGGCGTGGACGGAGTCGATGAGGCGGCTGTGTGTCAGGAAAGTGCCGAACATCGTGAGGAGAAACGTGAGGCAGACCAGCACGGCGCTCCACGGCTTGAGCAGGTTGCGGCGCTCTTGGATGACGGCGGAGTGCAGGAAGGCGGTTGCCGTGAACCACGTGATGATGGCTGCGTTTTCGACGGGATCCCACAGCCAGAAGCGGCCCCAGCCGAGACCGAAGTAGACCCACGCGCTGGCGAGCACGAGGCTGACGGTCAGGAACCACCAGGACGCGAGCGTCCACGTGCGGATGTCGCGCAACCACTGCGAATCGAGCCGGCCTGTGACCAAGGCCGCGAGACCAAAGGCAAATGGAACGGTGAAGGCGATGTAGCCGGTCAGCAGCGAGGGCGGTTGGATCGCCATGAGCGGCGTCTGCAGCAGGGGATTCATGCCCTGGCCGTCATCCGGACCGGCGCCCGCACGGAACACTTCGAAGGGATTGGCTTCGAACACCATCAGCAGGGCGAAGAAGAACGTCGCCAGCGCCAGGAATCCGGTGACGTAGCCCATGAACACTTGCGATTGCGTGCGGTTGCGCAGGACGGCGCAGCAGGCGAAGGTGGAGAGGGTGGCGGTCCAGAAGAGCAGCGCGCCCTTTTCGCCGCCCCAGAGGCCGGCGAGCAGGTAGGCCAGGGGCATGTCGCGGTCGGTGTACGCGGCGATGTATTTGTTGGCGAAATCGTGGGTGACGAGGCCGTAGACGAGGCAGGCGCCGAGCGCGAGGAACAGGAGCCAGGAGGCGATCAGGCCGTGGCGGGCAGCGCCGAGCAGGCCTGGCGAGCGCAGCCGGGCACCCAAGATCGCCGTCAGGCCGGTGGCGAAGGTGGCCAGGAACGCGAGGTAGAGAAGCGAAGTTCCGATTGCGTGCATGGCTTTGGGGCTGCAGGTGGACACGGCACGCCGGGGCGCGGGCACTCTACACACCGTTCCAGGGGTTGGCCAGCAGCCGCTGCGGGAAGTGCTGTTGCGGCACGTTCCTGTGCTAGACTTCGCGCGTTGCGGCCGCGGGCTCGTCCCGGCGGCGCTGAGGTGCAAGGGAGGACAGATGGCCCGTCTCAAGATCGCGCAGAGGCCGACCCCGCAGCTGAATCCCGAGGCGCGGACCCGTCTTTGCCACCGCTGGCTGGCGGCGGCCTGCCACCTGATGCGGATGCGGCTCGTCATGGCCACGCAGGTGCGCCAGGCGCTGGCGGCGGGCCTGAACCGCGAAGAGGCCGTGCTGTCGGTGGAGCAGACGCAGCTCGAGGTCGACCGGCTTGCCGAGGCCGTGCAAGAGGTTGCGGACGAGGCGCGCGAGCAGGGCCTGACGCTGCCGATCGACACGCTGAGCGAGCAAGGCGAACTGGACACGCTGGACCGTGAAATCCTGGTGCTTTCCGTGGCGCCCCACGTGGACGTCGACATCCGCGACGCCATCGCGCGCTTCAACGACAACCTGCTGGCCAACTACGTCGATGTGCGCCTTTGCTTGGAATTCCTGGTGCAGGATCCGGTGGATCGGCTCGCGGTGCGCGGTCGCTTCGCGCCGGATGCCGGGCTGCGCCGCGCGCGGCTGGTGTCGCTCGAGCGCTCCCGCGATGGCGGCGACAACCTGCTGGGTCAGGAGGTGCTGCCGGCGCCGCGGGCGATGCAATTGCTGCTGGGCGAACAAGGACTTCTCGACACGTCAATGAGCGGCCTCGCGACCTTCCTGCGTCCGGAGGTGGACCTGCGCGAGGTCGTGCTGCCGGGCGACGCCTTGGGGCCGATGCTGAGCCTGCTGGAGCAGCACGTCCGCCGTCAGGGGCTGCGCGCGGGCTCGGCGCCGCTGGCGCTGCCGCACGGGCTGGTGGTGGAGATCTCCGGGCCGCCGGGCACCGGAAAAACGATGCTGGTGCATGGACTTGGCCATCACCTGGGCCGCGCCCTGCTGGAAGTGGACGCCGGTCGCCTGAACGACCTGCCGGAAGACGCGCTGCGCAAGAACCTGTACAGCACGCTGGATCAGGCGCGGCTGGGCGATGCGATCGTCGTGCTGGACGGCGTCGACACGCTGCTGGCCAAGGGGTCGGCGCGCGTCGATACCCTCCAGGATTTGCTGCACAATCACCCGGGCATCACCATCCTGACCTCGCGCGACACCGGCAACCTCGACATGAACCTGGACCGCTTCGTGGTGCAGCGCCTCGTGCTGGAGACGCCGGACGCGGTGCTGCGGCGCAAGATTTTCGAGCTGCACCTGCCGCAAGGCGTGACATTTGCGGATGATTGCGACGTGCCGGCGCTGGCCGGGCAGTTCACCTTCCCGGGCGCCTTGATCCGCAACGCCATGCAGGTCGCGGTGAACCGCGCGTATGCGCGCGACCCGGAAAAGCCCACGATTACGGAAGACATTCTCAACAAGGCCTGCCACGAGCAGATCCGCGCGAGCCTGGACGAGTACGCCGTGCGGCGCAAAGTCGGCCTGACGCTTGCGGATTTGATCGTGCCGCCGGAGACGTCGGAGGACATCCAGGAGCTGTTCACGGCCGCCAAGCACCGCGGCCACGTGCTGCACCAGTGGGGCTTTTCCACCAAGATGTCCACGGGCAAGGGCCTGGTCGCGCTGTTCTCCGGCGATCCCGGCACCGGCAAGACGCTGTGCGCGAGCATCCTGGCCAACGAGATGGACCAGCAGCTGTTCCAGATCGCGATTCCGCGCGTGGTGTCCAAGTGGATCGGCGAGACCGAGAAGAACATTGAGAAAATCTTCGAGACGGCGCGGGCGGCGCACGGCATCCTGCTGTTCGACGAGGCCGACTCGCTGTTTGCCAGCCGCACCAAGGTCGACAGCTCCGTGGACCGCTACAGCAACATGGCGACCAACATGTTGCTCCAGGAAATCGAGAACTTCGAAGGCATCGTGATCCTCACGACCAACCTCGAGAAGAACATCGACAAGGCGTTCCAGCGGCGCATTGGCTTCAAGATTCATTTCCCGTTTCCCGAAGGGGAGTTCCGGGCGCGCATCTGGCAGACGCTCATGCCCAAGTCGTGCCCCGTGGACGGCGCGATGGACTGGGAGCTGCTGGGGGAGCGCTTTGAACTGAGCGGCGGTCACATCAAGAACGCGGTGCTGCGCGGCGCGTACCAGGCCGCCGCCGAAGATTCGCCGGTGCGTTTCAAGCACTTGGAGTACGCGGCGCGCCAGGAGTGCAAGAACGCGGGCAAGGTGTTCCGGGCATCGGGCTACGACGACGCGTTCTGAGCGGCGCGCACCCTTGCCCCGCCTGTCCCGCGCGGCTACCATGTCGGCCCTTCCGCACCAAGGGCGCATGGCTACTGGCAATCCCCCACCTTCCACCGCGCGCTTCGGACCGCCCTCCTGGTTCGGGCACCTGGAGGACATCCTCTACGGCGCCCTGGCGGCCTTGATCTACGCCTGGTTCGCCGCGATCTGCCTGCACGGCATCGGCAGCGATTGGCAGTGGGGCCACAACGGCTACAACGGCGCGGCGTTCTACCAGGCCGCTCGCAACTCCCTGCGGTTCCACATCATCGGCCAGGCCCTCTACTACTCCGGCACCACGCCGCCGGGCGTCGAGGACATCTACACGCACCACCCGATGATGCTGCACTTCCACCTGATCGCGGCCATCAAGCTGCTCGGCGATCACGAGTGGGTCGGCCGCCTCATCCCAGCGTTCTACAGCTTCGCCGGCCTCGGCATGGTCCACCTGGTCGCCGGCCGCACGTTCGGCCGCGCCGTCGCCCTGTGCGCCATCGCCCTCTACGCGCTGACGCCGCTGCACGCCGTCTTCGCCAACATGATCGACCACGAGCAGGGCTGCATCTTCTGGTGCCTCGTGCTGATCTACGCGTATATCCGCTGGCTTGAGACGCCCACGCGCGCCTGGCTCGCGGCCATGCTGTGCGCGGTCACCGTGGCCATGCAGTTCGATTGGCCGGCGTATTACCTCGCGTTCATTCTTGCCTGCCACGCCTTCGGCACCGGCCTGCTGCGCGGCGGCTGGAACTGGCGCTGGCGCAAGGAGTTCACCCTCATCGCCGTGTTCTCCGTCGTCGTTCTCGTCAATGCCGGCGGCTTCTTCTGGTGGATCAAGCACCTGCGTGGCGGCCTCGCGGAGATGGGCAACGCCTTCACGGGGCGCACGTCGGCCACGGACGGCTACTACCCGCGGCTGTGGGCGCGCAGCCTGGACCTGCAGGGACCGCTGTTGATCGGCTTGGGTGCCGCCTGGTTGCCGTTGCTCGTGGCGCGCATCGCGCGTGGCAAGGCGCACATGGGCGACTTTGCCGCCGCTGCGTTCGCGCTGATGCAGCTGACGCACTCCCTGGTCTTCAAACAGGCTGGTTTCATTCACTGTTATTGGACCTACTACGCGAGCCCGGCGCTGGCCATCGGCGGCGGCCTCGTCCTCGTCACGGCGGTGCGCGCGGCGGGCACGGCCGTCGCCTGGCTGGTCGAGAAGCTGCGCGGCTGGCAACCCGCGATCCTGGCGCCGGCGCTGCACCTGGGCTTTGGCGCGCTGGCGGCGGTACCGATGCTGCAGTACCAGGTGCCGGCCACGCTCGAGCGCATGGACTGGGGCTTTCGCGGCGGCAGCGGTTCCTACATCGAGCCGTACGACGCGCAGCTGCCGGAAGTGGCTTTTGCCAAGACGCTCCAGCAGTTCTATCCGCGCACGACGACCTTCTACTTGCAGCACGGCTCGATGCCCGGGCGCATCGAGTTCCAGAGCTCCCTGGATGCCCCGCGGGCGTTCTTCGACAGCTTCTCGCTGCTCCCGGCGGAGCGCCAGAAAGGCAAACGCACCGTGCTGATTGCGGATCTCGTGCACGTGACCGATCGGGCGGGCTTGCAGCGCCTCGCCCAAGCGCACCCAACGCGCGTGTTCGGCCGCCGCTTCTTTGCCATTGAAGTCGATGACAAGCGCGCTTCGCTCGAGACGTTCGTGGCGCAGCCGCTGCCGACTCCCGGGTGGTGGCGCTGGCTCGTGCATCCGGATCGCGGACCGACGCGCTGGGTGCCTGCCACGCCGCGGCAGACCGTCGCGGGCCTGTTCGAGCCGCAAGTCCGTATCGCACGAATCCAATCGGCGGGCGGCACCGGCGGCAGCCCGATGACGTGGGACTGCGCACCCGGCGAGGTCGTCGCCACGCTCGACGGGCGCGTGACGTCCAACGGCAGCGCAAACCTGCTCGGCGGCTTGCAGGCCAGCTGCCAGCCGGTCACGGCGCGCCAGGGCAGCCTCGCCGCGGCCGGAGCGCTCCAGGAAGGCCCCTTCTACGGCGGCAACGGCGCCGACGGGCGCTGGCATTTGGCCTGCAATCCCGGGGATGTGGCGATCGGCTTGCACGGCCGCGCCGGCGCGCTTGTCGACGCCGTGGGCCTGGTCTGCGCACGCCATCCCACCGTCGCCCGCGACGCCACCGGCGCCGCCGGCCTGCGCAGCGACGCCACCTACCGCACGGCCGCGCAGGGCGGTCCCGGCGGCCTGGCGTTTGAGCTCAAGTGCCCGCCCGGCAGCGTGTTCTGGGGGCTGCGCGCCCAGGGCGCCGCCCTCATCGACCAGGTCGGCCTGGCTTGCGCCACCGTCGACGGGCCGTTCCTCGGCGCCGCCCGCGCGCCCGCCTTGGGAGGGCGACCATGAGCCGCCCCGAACTGAGCATCGTCATTCCGGCCTGCAACGAGGAGGCGCGCCTGCCGCGCACCATCGCCGCCGTCACGGCCTGGTTGGGCGCGCACCACCCGCAGGCCCAGCTGATCCTGTCCGACGATGGCAGCCACGACGGGACGGCGGCGCTGATTCACGCGGCGGCACAGGCAGATCCGCGCATCCTGGCGGTGTGCGATCCGGTCAACCGCGGCAAGGGTGCCGCGCTGCGCCGCGGCGTCGCGCAGACGACGGGTGCCGCAGTCCTGTTCTTCGATGCCGACCTGTCTTATCCCCTCGACACCATTGATGTCGCCCTGGCGGGACTGCAGCGCGGCGCCGACCTCGTCATTGGCGCGCGCGACCTGAATCCGGATCACGGACACCGCGGCTACTCGCCGGTGCGCCGCGCCGCCACGGCGGTCTTCAACGGCATCGTCGACAAGTCCCTGGGCCTGGGCATCGGCGATACGCAGTGCGGTTTCAAAGCATTTCGCGGCGATATCGCCCGTGCCCTGTTCGCCGAACTGACCATCGAGCGCTTTGCCTTCGACGTGGAGCTGCTCTACCTGGCGCGCCGCTGGTCGCTGCGGATCGAGCGGATTCCGGTCGAAATGACCCACGCCAGTGGCAGTTCCGTGCACCTGATGCGCGACAGCGCGCGGATGTTGCGCGACATCCTGCGCATTCGCGTGCGCGGTCAGCGCGGCCTCTACCCGGCGGGTCCGCGCCCCAAAGCGCAGTAAACTACTTCGAATCTTGAGTTAGCGGCCGCGGCGCACCGGGTCGATCATCCGCGGCAGCAGCGACGGCGGTCGCGGCGTCACCACGGGGCGTTCCAGCCGCGGATTCGGCGGCGGCGGGACGGACCACGGCCAGGATCGGCGCCCCAGGTCCTTGGGGCGCTGAAAGCCCCACGGCGCCAAGGCCAGCGCCGCCGCGAAGAGCTCCTCGCGCAGGCTCGGGCGAATCCAGGACAACCCGATGGCATTCAAGGTGCTGTACACCGCCGCCGATTCGACCAGCGAGCGGACGCCATGCTCGGCGCGCGCCGTCTGCGCCTCCGGCGTCGGGTCCGGACACGGATCCGGGTGCAGGTTGCGCAGCACGCGCCAGTGGCCACGGCGAAAGACCGTCTTCAAGTCCTTGGGCAGCTCACGCTCGTAAGCCGCTGGCGGCGCGCCGATTTCGTTGTACAGCGCGATGTAGTCGTAGCAATGCCCATGATCGTGCCAGGAGAAAAGCTCGTGCATGTCCCACGGCGGCGCGGGAAAGGCCGTGGCCTTGTTGACCACCACCGGCTTGGAGCTGGTGTCCGCGAAGGAGTACGGCACGTAGCCGCCGCGCATCACGCCGTAGTACTCCCCGATGTTGTTGAAGATGTGGTAGCGGAAGCGCTCGCTCGCCCTCTTGCTGCGCAGCGTCAGCACCGACTTGCCGGGAGGAATCGCGGCGTAGGCCTCACGGATCGCTCCGTATTCCTTGCGCGTTTGCAGAAAGGCCCGGGCCGTCAGGAGCGGCAGGGCCACCGCCACGGCGACGAGCAACGCCGTCCCCAGCCAGACACGCTTGCTCGCCCCTTCGGGCGGCTGCAGCGGCCGCAGCGGGAGCGCCAGCACCGCGAGGATCGCCAGCACTTCGACGAGGCGGAAGTTCACGCCGTGCAGCCAGATCGGCCGGACGAGGTGCTGCGGAAAGACGAAGTAGGCGATGAAGGTCAGGCAAAGCGCCCAGCCGACATAGGAACTGCCCGAGAGGTTGGACGATCCGCTTTCCCGTGGCGCGACAGGCCTGTGCGCCCGCGCCGCCCCCACGAGCCAAAGCGCCATGCCGATCAGCCACAGCGCGCTGATGATCTCGCCAGGCTGGCGCGCCAGGCCGGCCGCCGGATCCGCAGTGCCGAGCGCGTCGAACATGCGGTCGCCGAGCTGGCGCAGGTTCTCGATCGGGCCCAGGTGCTCGCCAGCGTACACTTGCGAAAGACGCGCGAAGAAGCTCACGCCCTGCTGCGCCTGGCTCTGGTCGCTGGTGCGCACGCCTTCGGCAAAGACGAAGTAGGTCAAGAACCACGGCAGCAGCACGGCAATCGACGGCAGGCCGAGCAGCACGTCGCGCACCGGCCACCACAGCGTCTGGCGCCAGCCTTGGCGCGAGCCCATGACCGCGGAAAGCGTGGGCAGCAAGGCGAGCCCGACCGCCCAGAGCAGGTAGTGCGTCGTGGCCTGCAGGCAAAGCCAGGCTGCCACCACCGCCGCGCGCTTCCAGGACGGGCGCTGCAAGAGGCGCAGGTGCGCGGCGAGCATCCACAGGAAGATCGGGATCGACATGAGGAAGTTGAGGAACCCCATGAAGAAGTCGGCGTTGAGCATCCACGGGAAGACCGCGAGCACGAGCCAGCGGTCGTGGCGCGCGGCTTTCAGCAGGGACAGCGCCGACCAGGGCACGGCAGCGAGGCAGGCGGAGAGCACGACGCGGTTGGCCCATTCGACGCCGCCGAGATAGGCCAGCCAATCCACTAGCTTGTAGTAGCTGAGGTACGGCACGATCGCGTGCACCGGGATGTAGTGCTTCTGCAACACCGGGTCGCGGCCCAGGTTGTGCAGGATCGTCATCAGGTGCAGGTGCGAGCCGGTGTCGACGGTCGGCAGCAGGTCGGTGACCCAGAGCGGCGCAATCCCGAGCAGGGTCAGGCTGATCGTGACGAAGTAGAACAGCGCGTCGGCGCGGCCTTGGCGCGCGGGCTCGGGCTGCGGACTGGACGGCGCGTTCATCAGGGGCGGACCCAGGGCAGC
>CAIXAA010000558.1 GCA_903917305.1 uncultured Myxococcales bacterium
GGAGGCTCCGAAGTCGGCACATGGTCGGCATGTTCGTCCCTTGCGCGGCAAGGCCGCCACCTTGGCGTGATAGTGCACGGCCGCTGCGTTGACAACCACTTGCCGCAACGACCACCGCCTTGTCCGCGCCGCCATGGCCTGTCGCGCCAATTGTTGTTGAGCAAGACCTGTCATAGCAAGCACTTCTACAGCCAGCTTGCGCGCCGCCTCACAATCCCCTACACCCAACCGGTTGCTGCGCGCTCTGGGGAGCTGCAGCCCCGTGCTCGAGGCGAACGTGGCTCAACTGGTCATCCACAAAGGCGCCGATCAGCACGTCCTCGACCTGCGCGAGGACCACGTCACGACCATCGGCCGCTCGCGCGACGCCGACGTCTACCTCGACGAACTGAGCCTCTCGCGCCGCCACTGCGAGATCACCCACCAACGCGGGCAGTGGATCCTCAAGGATCTCGGGTCTTTCAACGGCACGTTCTGCAACAACCTGGCGGTGACCGAGTACCGCCTGCAGCCCGGCGACCTCATCCAACTCAGCCAATGGACGCTGGAATTCACGCAGACGCGCGAGGAGATCGCGGCCGCGTCGCGCCAGTCGATCCATGGCGATGCGATGGATCAGAGCGTCTCCATCACGCGCAAACTTCGCAATTTCATGTGGCTTTTGGAGATCTCCAAGGCCGTGAACAGCGTGCTGTCCAAGGACCTGCTGCTCTCGATGATCATCGACAAGGCCATCGAGCTGACGGCCGGCGAGCGCGGCTTCCTCATCCTGCACGAGGGCGGCGACAACGTGTTCAAGGTGGCGCGCAACCGCCACGCGCAGACGATCGGCAACCCGGAAGCGCAGGTGTCGCGCAGCGTGATCGCGCAGGTCGTGCAGAGCGGCGTGCCGGTGCAGAGCATCGACGCCCAGACCGACCTCAAGGATCTCAGCGCAACCATTGCCTCTTTGGATATCCGCTCGCTTCTGTGCGCGCCGCTCAAGGTGCAGGGCCGCGTGCTGGGCTGCGTCTACGTCGATTCGCTGGCGACCGACATGGAGTTCGCCGACGACACGCTCGACATGCTGCAGGCCTTCGCGGACCAGGCGGCAATCGCTTTGGAAAACGCGCGCTTGTATGACGAGGTGATGGCCTCGCGCGAGCAGGAGAAGCGCGTGCGCCAGATGTTCCAGAAGTACGTGCCGGCCGACGTGGTGCGCCAGGCGCTGGCGATCCCGGACGGCGCGCGCATGAGCTCCAAGCAGGTCGCGACCGTCCTGTTCTCGGACATCCGCAGTTTTACGTCGATTTCCGAGCGGCTGGAGCCCGAGGAAGTCGTGACGTTCCTCAACGACTACCTGCAGCGCATGGTCGACATCGTCTTTGACGAAGGCGGCATCGTCGACAAGTTCATCGGCGACGCGGTGATGGCGATCTTCGGCGCGCCGTTCCCCAAGCCGGACGACGCCTTGCGCGCCGTGCGCTGCGCCCACCGCATGATCGCCGGCCTGGAGCAGTTCAACCAGAGCCAGGCGGAGAAGGGTGGCGTGCAAATCCGCATCGGCATTGGCGTTCACACCGGGCCGCTGATCGCCGGCAACATCGGCTCCGATCGCAAGATGGAGTACACGGTCATCGGCGACACGGTGAACATCGCCTCGCGCGTCCAGGACCTGAACAAGGAGTTCAAGACCGAAATCATCATCACGCAGGGCTGTTACGAGGCGACGCGCCGGCGCGTGCCCGTGCGCCCGCTGCCGCCGGTGATGGTCAAGGGCAAGGAGCTGCCGCTGCAGGTCTACGAGGCGCTGCGCAGCAAGGTCCCGACGCAAACGACCGCGCGCGTGGCGATTCCCGTGCTCCCGGCCGACGCGTTGCCGCCGCGCAAGCCGCAGTAGCGGATGCCGCAGCCGCCCCTCGCCGCCCAGCGCG
The DNA here is from genome assembly GCA_903917305.1 of uncultured Myxococcales bacterium. Classification (GTDB taxonomy): domain Bacteria; phylum Myxococcota_A; class UBA9042; order UBA9042; family UBA9042; genus CAIXAA01. The sequence continues at coordinate 1,914 of CAIXAA010000558.1, forward strand.
GTGCCACGCTCGCCGTCGCCGTGCTGACGGCGATGAACCTGCTGAACTACGTCGACCGCTACGTGCCCAGCGCCGTCAAGGATTTGTTCAAGGCCGAGCTGCACTTGACCGACGCCGAGACCAGCTACCCGCTGACGGCGTTCGTGCTCGTGTACATGCTGGCGAGCCCGGTGTTCGGCTCGCTGTCCGAGCGCTGGCCGCGCAAGGTCGTCATCGCCACCGGCGTCGCGCTGTGGTCGCTGGCCACCGCCGCCGCGGCTTTTGCCACAGGTTTCTGGACCTTTCTCTGCGCGCGCGCCCTGGTCGGCGTCGGCGAAGCGGCCTACGCGACCATCAGCCCGTCGCTGCTCAGCGACTTCTACCCGCCGGAGCGCCGCAACCGGATCCTGACCCTCTTCTACGTCGCCATCCCGGTCGGCGCCGCGATTGGCTTTGCTGCAGGCGGACTTCTCGGCCAGCACTACGGCTGGCGCGTCGCCTTCCTCGCCTGCGGCCTGCCCGGTCTCGCCGCCGCCGCCGCCGTCCTCGCCGTCAAGGACCCCGGCCGCGGCACCTTCGATGACGACAAGGGCGCCGCGCCGCCGTCCTGGCCCGCCGCCATCCGAACACTTGCAGCCAACCGCAAGTATGTCTTCGCGGTCGGCGGCTACGTCCTCGTCACGTTCGCCTCCGGCGCCTTGGCCGACTGGTTCCCCACCTATCTCGCCAGGTTGCGTGGCATGGACCTGGCCGAGGCCGGCAGCATCGTCGGCACGGCCACCGTCATCGGCGGCCTGGGCGGCACCGTCGCTGGCGGCCTGCTGGCCGATCGCCTGGGAAAGCTCACGCGCAATCCGTACTTCGCCCTATCCGGCTTGTCGATGGCCGTCGCCGCCGGCCTCTCCGTCGTCGCGCTGCAAGTCAGCGGAAAAGCGGCGGTCATGGCCGCCATGATCGCCGCGCAGTTCTGCCTCTGGTGCTACAACGGCCCCATCAACGCCATCCTGGTCAACTGCGTGCCCTCGAGCCTGCGCGCGCGGGCTTTCTCCTTGTCGATCCTCAGCATCCACCTGTTCGGCGACGCCATCAGCCCGCCCATCGTCGGCAAGATCGCCGACGCCACCGGCTCCTTGAGCCTCGGCATCGCCCTGGTCCCGGTCACGCTCGGCGCTGGCGCCGTCGTCTGGCTGATCGGCTGGCGGAGACTTGCACCATGATGCAAGGATTCATCCGCCGCGGCTGCCTGGGCCTGACGCGCCTGTTCTACAGCCCGATCGTCGCGGCAAATCTCCAGCGCGTGCCCGCAGTTGGCCCGTGCATCGTCATCGCCAACCACCCGAGCGGCCTGCTCGACGCGGTCGTCCTGCGCATCGCCCTTGGCAGACCCTTGGGATTCCTGGGCAAAAGCACGTTCTGGGGCAACCCCGTCGGCCGCGCCGCCGTGGGCGCGTTCGGCGGCATCCCGGTCTACCGCGCGCGCGACGGCGAGGACACGGCCCGCAACGAGGCGACATTTGCACTTTGCCGCAAGGAACTGGCGCACGGCGGCTGGCTCGCCCTGTTTCCGGAAGGCACAAGCCACAGCGATCCGAGCCTCAAGCCTTTGAAAACAGGCGCGGCGCGCATTGCGCTGTCGGCGCTGGCCGAGCTGCCTCCGGGCGCCGTGCTGCGCATCGTGCCGGCCGGGCTGGTCTACGAAGCCAAGGAGACGTTTCGCTCGTCCGTGGCGGTGGAAGTTGGCGAGCCTTTGGATGTCCGGCAGTTCGCCGCGCAGCACGGCACCGACTTCGCCGCGGCGCAGGCGCTGACGGCGCAGATGGCCGCGGCGCTGGGTGCGGTGACGTTGCAGGCGGACAGCGACGAGCTCTGGCGCGGCCTGCTCGCGGTGGCCGCCTGGACGGATGCGCGGGCAGCGCGCGACCTTGCCGTGCGCGAGGCGCGCGCGCGCGAGCTGGCGGCGGCGTACCGCGCGCTCGCGGCCGATGATCCCGAACAGGCGCAGGCCGTCGTGGAGGAGACGCGCCGCTTCGTCCGGGCCCTGCGCGCCGTCGGCGTCGACGATCCGTTCGCGCTGGAAGCGCCGCTGCCCGGTCCGCTGCGCATCCTGCAGGCCGCGCTGCCGCTGCTGCTGCTCTGGCCTTTCGCCTTGCCGGGTGCGGTGTTGTGCTGGCTGCCCTACCGCGCCGTGGGACCGCTGGCGCGGCGCTTCGCCGGCGCGGAGCACGACCTCATCGGCACGCTCAAGGTGCTGGGCGGCCTGCTGCTCCTGCCGCTCGCGTGGCTGGCCGAGGCGGGCGTCGTGGCGATGCTTGCAGATTGGCGCAAGGGTCTGGCCGTGCTGGCCCTGGCGCCGCTGCTGGGCTACGTCGCGCTGCGCTACGGCGAGAGGCTGGCGCTGCGCAAGGCGGCGCTGCGCGCAGGGTGGCTGCGGCTGACGCGCGCGCCGGTGGCGGCGGAGATTGCCAGCCGCCGTCAGGAGTTGGCGCGAACGGTGGAGGCGGCCTTGCACCATCAACCCCTGGCCACGCACGCTGAACTTGAAACGCCGCCCGGCGCGCGCTAGCCTGCGCCGCATGACGCACGACCCCTTCCCCGCGGCCCGCAAGGGCATCTTGAAGCAATTGTCCAGACTTGGCGGCTCGGCGCCCATCGCGGACTTGCACGCCTTCAGCACCCAGCGCTTCCAGGTCGCCCACCGCGAGTTCTCGCTCGTCATGGAAGGCCTTGTCGGCGAAGGCCTTGTCGGCTGGGACGACGGCGTCTTCGCGCTGACGGACAAGGGCCGCGAGGCGTGCAAGGGCATGCTCCTCTGACGCATTGACCGCAGCGCCACGCCTCTGCTATCCGCTCCAGGCCCGTCCGGCCGCGGATCGAGGAGGCGCATGTCCGCAAGATCCACCGCATCGCGCATCGCCTGGACCGCCTGGCCCCTCGCCGCCGGCCTGTGCGCGCTCTGGGCCTTCGGCGCGGTCGGCAGCCACTGGTACGACGGCTGGGTCTTCGACCTCGGCAGCATGCAGGCGCCCGCCAAGCACCAGCTGCGCTTCTTCGGCTGGTGGAGCCTGCTCGGCAGCGCCGCCATTGCCGGAATCGGCTTGGGACTCGCGCGCCTGTGCACCTTCGACGACCGCGCGCGCCGCGTTGGCCGCGTCTGGCTCGCCGGCCCCGACACGACCTTCCTGTGGCTCGGCGCCTTGCTCGGCACGCTCATCCCCGTGATCCTGCGCAGTTTTGTCCTGCACGATCAGCGCCTGACCGATGACGAGAGCGCCTACCGGTTCGCCGCCCAGCTCCTCGCGGACGGCCACCTCTACGTGCCCTCGCCGCCGGACAAGCTGTTCTTCGACCGCGCTTTCATGGTCAACGACGGCCACTTCTACCCGCAGTACTTCCTCGGCTGGCCGGCGCTGATGGTGCCGGGCGTCTGGCTCGGCGTGGACGGCTACATGAACGCGCTGTACGCCGGCTTGACCGTGCCCGCCGTGTTCCTGGTGGTGAAACGCCTCACGGATCGCGGGCTTGCACGGCTCGGCGTCGTGCTCTACCTCGCCTCGCCCATGCTGATGGCGGGCGCCGCGACCAGCCTGTCGCACACGTCCTGCCTGTTTGCGCTGGCTTGGATGACCTGGAGCCTGCTGCGCAGCCGCGACCCCGGCGCGCCGCTCTGGAGCCACGCGGGAGTCCTCGGCTTTTTCGCCCTCGCCTTCTGCATCCGCCCCGTGTCGGCGGTCGGCGTCGGTCTGCCGCTGGCGCTGGTCTGGCTGCTCGGGCTGCGCCAGCTGGCGAGACCGCAGCTTGTGCGCGCGCTTCTCGCCGGCCTGGCGCCCGCGCTGGCGCTGGCGGCGTTGTTCTTGCTGGTCAACAGGTTGCAGAACGGCGGCTGGCTGATCACCGCCTACCAGCGCGACTTCGAGTACGCCCGCGAGAACGGCTACCGCTTCTCGCACTGGCACGCGGGAAACATCACCAAGGTCGCGCACTTCCGCTTCGAGGACCCGCTCGACAAGACCCTGTCGCGCAACGCCTTTGCCCTCTTTCGCCTGAACCTGTCGCTGTTTGGCTGGCCGTTCTCGCTTGCCCTGGTGTGCCTGGCGCGCTTGCGGCGCATGGGCTGGCTCTTCCTGGCGTCGGCGCTCTGCTACGCGGCGATCCACTTCTTCATCTTCAGCCCTGGAATCGACACCTTCGGCGCGGCGCACTACCAGGAGATGGCCTGGCCCCTGCTGGTCCTGAGCGTGCTGGGCCTGGCGGAGCTGCGCGATCTCGCGGGGTTGCTGCAGCTGCCGGGCGAGGCGCGGCGCACCCAGGCGCTGCACCTGCTGCCGACCGGGCTGGTGCTGGCGGCGCTGCTCACGGCGGCGATCGGCTACCTGCCGCCGGAGCTGGGGGCGCTGGAGCGCATGGCGAGCGCCATCGCGCTGCCGCAAAAAGCCGTTGAAAAAGCCAAGCTTCACAAGGCGATCGTCTTTGCGCCGCGGCCGTTCATCCCGCGCTGCGCCGCCGAGCCGAGCGTGCACTTCGTCTTCTGGCGCCCGAACAACGCGCCGGATCTGGGCGACGACGTGCTCTGGGTCAACCACATCACCATCGAGGAAGATCGGCGTCTTTTGCCGCACTTCCCAGGTCGCGCCGGCCATGTGCTGGTGTGGAATGCGGATTGCCAGCCGGTGCTGCTGCCGCTGCAGGGGCTGGCGCCGGACGCCGTGCCACCGGCGCGGATGTTGTGACCGCGCCTATGGATTCTCGCCCTGCCGTCCCCATCTGGCGAGCAACGCCGCGCGCGCCGGCGGATGGATGTTGGCGCGCAGCACATCGCCGCCGTAGTGCGCGACCACCCGCCGATCCATGACCGCGCGCCAGAGCGGCGGCACCAGCGCCAGCGCGAGCATGCCGCCATAACCGGTTGGCAATTGCGGAGATTCGTCGAAGTGCCGCAGCGCCTGGTAGCGGCGCGCCGGCCACGCGTGGTGGTCGGAGTGGCGCTCCAGGTGGTAGAGCAGCAGGTTCGACGCGATGTGGTTGGAGTTCCA
>CAIXAA010000559.1 GCA_903917305.1 uncultured Myxococcales bacterium
GCGCCGAATGGCCCGTGTGCTGCGTGACTTACGCGGGCGAGGGCTATTGCTTGAAGCAGGTCGGCGCGACGACGTGCGGCGCGCAGGACAAGACGCCGGGCCAAAGCTGCGTCACCGGCGGGCAGAGCGACTGCACCACCGGCTCCGGCAACTGGTGTTTCCAACAGGGCAATCAGGCACAATGCGTCCAAGGCTGCACGGCCAGCGGCGACGCCTGCCCTGCCGGCACCGCCTGCCAGGTCTTTCCGGGCGGCGGCGGCTGCCTGCCGTTCACGGCCGGCGTCAAGGACGGCACGCCTTGCGCCGGCAAGGCCATCGGCGGCTGCGGCAAGGGCGCGTATTGCATCGAGAATACCCCTGGAGATTCGCTCGCCTACTGTGCGACCGGCTGCAAGACCGACGCGGAGTGCGGCACCGGCCTGGCTTGCACCAGCTTTGGCGCGGCGGAGGGCGCCTGCATCAAGTACGGCGACCGGCCGGCGGGAAAGAACTGCGCGGACGACCGCTTCTCGTGCGCCAAGGGCCTGTGGTGCGTCGGCGGCGACAGCGCGGACGCCGTCTGCACGCCGCAATGCACGGTCGACGCCAACTGCGACAGCTTCGCGGCGGCGGTGGCGGAGGGATTGGCCTACTGCGCCAAGAGCGCCGGCTCGGCAGTCGGCGTGTGCTACCCCAAAGGCATCACGAACAATGGAGATTCCTGCGACAAGGATCCCTACGACTGCGCGGCGGGCTACTACTGCATGGGCGGCTATGACACCTGGGATCCCAACGCCTACTGCCAGAAGAGCTGCGGCGGCGGCACCGACGGTGCGTGCCCCACTGGCTCCAAATGCATCGTCTATTCTGCCGATTACAGCGGTTGCCAGGTCGAGGGCTTCAAGGGCCAGGGCGAGAGCTGCGCCGGCAACCCGACCTCCTGCATGGCCGGCTCCTTCTGCGTCGGCGCGATCGGCAAGGAAGTGTGCATGCTGCAATGCAAAGTCGGCGGCAGCGACTGCCCCTCCGGCACGTGGTGCGCCGCGTACGGCGACGGCAAGCTCGGCGTGTGCATGGGCGGCGGCGCGATCGCCGTAGGACAGCCTTGTGGCGCAAATCCATGGGGTTGCATGCCATACTCGTTCTGCGAAGGCTACGGCGCCACCAAGGACGCGGTGTGCATCGCGGCGTGCGGCGGCAGCGGCGCGTGCCCCAACGGCACGGACTGCAAGGACTTTGGCCAGGCTGGCAAGTACTGCGAGCCGGCCGGCAAGAAGACGCAGGGACAGAGCTGCGTCGACGACGGCAACAGCTGCGCGCCGGGCCATGTGTGCATCTCGAAGGACACGCCGCAGGCCATGTGCTCCAAGCAGTGCAAATCAGACGCGGAATGCGCCAGCGGCGAGTGGTGCGGCATCGGCAAGTGGGGCGGCTATTGCCTGCCCGACGGCGCCATCCAGAAGAACGGGATCTGCTACCAGAATCCGTGGGGCTGCGCCAAGGGCCTGATTTGCCTGGGCGATGCCTCCTCGAACCCCGGCGCGTTCTGCGCGGCGGAGTGCAGCGGCTTTGCCAGCCTGTGCGCCGCGGACGAGAAGTGCGAGTACCTGGGCGGCGGTCAGTCGTGGTGCTTCAAGACCGGCAAGTTGCCACACGGCAGCATTTGCTATGAAGATCCGCAAGGTTGCGACCCGACGACGCTGTGCATCAAGGGCTCCCCGGAGCCCACCTGCCTGCAGACCTGCGGCGTCGGCAAGCCAGACTGCCCGGCGGACAGCCCGTGCACGTACTTCGTCGGCTCGGCGCTCAAGCTGTGCGTTCCCAAGGGATTCACCCCGTTTGGCAGCATCCGGGTGCCGTTCTGATGCCCGACCAGGAGCACAGCCCCCACAAGGCCACGGTGCGCAGCATCGCGGGCCAGGCGCACGTGCCGCTGGGTGAGGCGATCGCGCGCTTGCAGCAGGCGGGCTTCGCGGTCAAGCACCCGAGCAACAAGCTGGAAGGCCAGGCGCTGCGCGACGCGCGGGAGCTGCTGGGTCTGCGCGCCTGGGGCGACAAGCCGCCGCCGGCCCGGCGCCTGACGCGGAGCGAGCTGATCGTGCAATGCCTGAGGCCGCTGCGCGAAAAAGGCAAGGTGGGAAAGACGCATACGTCGCCGATCGAGCACGTGTACGGGCACGGGATTCCCGACCACCAGAAGGACGAAGCGCGCGAGCTGGTCGACGAGCTGGTCACGGCGGGCTTCCTGCTCGAGAAGCCGAGCCAGGGGCGGCGGCACGTGTGGCTGAGCCAGGCGGGGCTGGCACGGCTGGCGGCGGCGGAGACGGACGTGGGCTAGCCGCTGCGCACCTTGCCCTGTCGGCACGCCCAGCGTAACCTCCTGCGCCTTGGAGGTTTTCTCGATGCGAAAGTTGTTGTTCGCCGTTGTGCTCCTGGCCGCCTGCTCCAGCGAAGCGCTCACCACGCCCGGCAAAGGCCTCGGCGCCTCCTGCAGCACCGCCGCGGAGTGCAAGCCAGGCCTGTCCTGCGTCGACCCCAAAGCGCACTTCGTCGCGCAGACCGCCACGTGCTCCGGCGCGATAGCCGCCGGCGCGCTGACCATCTGCTCGATTCCGTGCGATCTCGCTGCCGACTGCAGCGCGTGGGGCGCCGACAGCACGTGTTCGCGTTTTGGCTGCGAGAAGAACGACTTCTGCCTGGGCCCGGCGAAGAGCGCCGCGATGCCCGGCAAGACGCCCTGACCGACCTGCCTTACGGCGCGCACTTCTGCGGGGCGTCGAGGGCGCAGAACGAGCAGAAGTCCGCGCACGCCGTGCCGGTGGCCGTGCAGCTGCAGGCGTCCAACGTGTGGCCGCAGCGGTGCTTGCAGCTCGCCGCCGTGCAGATCCCGTCCGTCTGGTCGCAGGTCTGGCCGCCGCTGCAGGTGCCGCAGGTGCCGCCGCAGCCGTCCGCGCCGCAGGTCTTGCCCGTGCACTGCGGCACGCAAGGCGTGACGTTCAGGACGTAATCGGCGCCGTACTGCGTGGAACCGTCGACGACGATGAACGACGTCTGGCCGGCCTTGCCAGGAACCTTGACCGGCTCCGGGCCGGTGATGATCCCAGAGCAGGACTTGTCGATCTGGCTGCAGTCGCCGACCACGTACGCCTGCTTGCCGAGGACCTGCACGTTGAACATGCCGTCTTTCTTGGGTGTGTAGCCGTAGACGATGTCTGGGGCGCCCGCGCCGACGGTGACTGAGTTTTGCATGGCGCCGCACGCGGTGCCGAACGGCAAGCTGTACAGGTCGGTGGCGAGCTGCGTCGAACCTGCGTTGCTGAACGGCAATCCCGCGATGGGCCACGCAGCGCTGCACGTGTTGCCGACGACGCTGTACTCGTCCACGCATTGGCCGCTGCCGTTGCACGCCTTGCCGCCGGGGCAGCCGCCGCACGTGCCGCCGCAGCCGTCCGAGCCGCAGGCGATGCCCAGGCAGCTGGCCTGGCAAGTGTCGATCTTCAGGTTGAAGCTGCCCTGGTCCGTGGCGGTCACGCCGTCGACGATGATGGTGTACGGCGTGAGGCCCTGGAGCTTGACGTGGAGGACGTGCGTGGTCGCCGACACGAGCGCGTTGGTGGCGCCGACGCAGTCCGACGGCGAGCCGTCGCAGCTCTCGCGGACGTAGATGGCGGCGTTGAAGCCGGTCACGGTGATGGTGTAGGTGCCGGCCCAGATGGGCGTGAAGGTGAACGTGGCATCCGGTGCGCCGAGGCCGACTTGCGCGGGGACGCCGCACAGGTTCTGGAAGTCGTCGGAGAGACCGGCCGTCGTGGCGCTGACGTCGACGGGCACGCCGGGCGTCAGGATGGTGGGGAACGCGCAGTTGTTGCCCAGCAGCAAGTCGGGGTTGACGCACTGCCCGGACACGCACGCATCGCCGCCGCCGCAGCTGCCGCACGAACCGCCGCAGGTGTCATCGCCGCAGCCGGCGCCGGCGCAGTTGGGGATGCAGTCCTGCTCGACCTTGAGCGTGTACGGGCCGACGTCCCCGGGGTGCAAGCCGTCGACTACAATGAAGTACGCGGTGCCGGCCATGAAGTTGGTCTTGAGCGTGCCGCCGTTGCCTTCGTTGTAGAGGTCGCCGCTGTAGGCCTCGCATTGGTTGGCGATGTCGGCGCAGGAAGTCGTGACGTAGAGCGCGGTCGGCATGTTGGTGCCGACGGCGATGGGCAGCAGGCTGATCTTGTACAGGCCGCTCTTGGCAGGCGTGAACGAGTACACCGCGTCCGGCATCGTGATGCCGTGGTACGCGCCGGGTCCGGGGCACTCGCCGGTGGTCCACAGGCTGTCGGTCATGCCGACCGTGGAGCTGGTCTTGGTGAATGGCACCGCATCGATGACGAACGGTGAAGCGCAGGTGTCGCCTAGCGTGGGCGCCGAGACGCACTGGCCGGTGGCGTCGCACGCCTTGTCCGCCGGGCAGGTGCCGCACGCCAGGCCGACGCCGTCCCAACCGCACGCCTTGCCGCTGCACTGCGGCTTGGGGATGCATCCATAGGCGCCGGTCTTGACCGACAAGCCGCAATAGTCCTTGCCGCCGCTGACAAAGCCGCAGTCCGTCGAGTAGGTCGCGTTGCCCGTGCAGATCTCGAACAGGTTGTTGTTCTCGCACTGGCCCAGCTGATTGACGCTGATGCACTTCGCCGCCGATCCCTGGCAGATGTTGGCGCCCTTGTCGCTGCCGCACGTCGCCCAATCGGCGCAGGTGCCGCACGTCGCCTTGACGTCGATGCACTTGAAGTCCGTGGAGCAGCCCTTGCCCGAATCGCACGTGCCGCAGCTGCCGCCGACGCCGTCCGGGCCGCACGACTTGCCCGTGCAGTCCGCGGGCGGCAGGCACGCGGCCTGGAGGATGACGTCGTTCTTGTAGCAAGCGTAGCCCTTGCCGAGTGTGGCGCAGTCCAGCGACGCCAGTTCGCCGTCGCCCGGCATGGGACCGCTGGGCTGGCAACCCGTCATCAGCTTGCCGTCCGCGCCGCAGGCCAGCGGATTGCTGTACGGGCTGCAGGCAGCCCCGGTGCACCAAGGACCCACGCCGCTGCACGTCGTGCCGGGCGCGCAGACACCGCAGGCCGTGCACTTGCCGGCGCCATCGCAGAAAAGGCCGCTGCCGCACACGCACGGCTTGCCGCAGCCGTCGTCGGCGCAGCTGCC
>CAIXAA010000560.1 GCA_903917305.1 uncultured Myxococcales bacterium
CAGTCCAAGGTCCCGAAGATGGACGGCAAGATGACCGACAAGATCGACGTCAAGAACCTGGGCATTGCCAAGGTCCTGGGCGGTCAGCAGGCGCTCACCGGCGCGCTCGGCAACATCATGGCGGGCGACACCGGCGCGCTCGACTCGAAGATGGCCGTCGCGATGTCGGGTGAAGGCAGCGAGCTTGTCATCGGCCACGGCGCTGGCGGCATGGGCTTCCGCGGCACGGGCTCCGGCGGCGGCGGCGAAGGCTACGGTCGTCTGCACGGCCTGGGCGCCATCGACACCGGCGGCGGCACGGGACGCAACGCGAACCTGGGCTTGGGACGCAAGACAGCCAAGAAGGTCGCGAAGTTGAACATCGCCAGCGGCTCGTCGACGGGCGGTTGCGACAAGGGCGACATCGCGAAGAACGTGCGCGCTCGCGCCTCAAGCCTGCGCGCCTGCTACGAAATGCAGCTGATGAACAAGCCGGACCTGTCCGGCAAGATCACCGTGCAGTGGACGATCACGGGCGATGGCGCGGTCACGGGTCAGAAGACCGTGGGCGATACCCTGAACAACAACACCGTGTCGGACTGCGTGCTGCGCGCGATCTCGCACATCCGCTTCGCCAAGCCGGAAGCGGGTATCTGCGTGATCCAGTGGCCGTTCGTGTTCTCGCCGGGCTAGTGCGCGCTGCAGCGGCGACCGAGTGCTTCGAGCAATGAAGCCTCGCCGCGATAGAACCGCACACCCGTTTCGCAATCTAGTCTAAGCGTTGGCGCTTGCCTGGCACTCGGGGCAAAGCCCAAACAAATCCATGCGATGGCTCGTCAGCGCAAAGCCATGCTTGCGCGCGACGTCCACCTGCAAGGCCTCGATCGCCGGCTCCTCGAACTCCACGATCTTGCTGCATTCCGTACAGATCATGTGGTCGTGGTGGTCGTGGCCGCCCTCGTCGATCTCGTAGCGCGCCGTGCCGTCGCCGAAATTGGACGCGTGCACGAGGCCGCATCGTTCCAGCAGCTTGAGCGTGCGGTAGACGGTCGCGTAGCCGAGGCTCGGGTCGATGCGGCGCACTTCCTGGTGCAGCTCGTCGACGTTCAAGTGGCCGTGATGAAACAGGGTCTCGGCAACGAGCATGCGCTGCGGCGTCGGGCGCTGGTGCTCCCGGCCGATGCGCTGCAGCACGCGATCGCGCCATGCGCCGAAGTCGTGGGATTCCGGTCGAGACATGCGCGGCCTCCCCGCGGGTCGTGGTGCGTCCGGCGACCCGGACGAGCTTTCACAAGCGTCTCGAAGTCTCGCGCAATGGCTGGCAAACGGCAAGCAGCGCTGCCCCGGCTGGCTTGTCGTGCAAGCGCCCGCCGTGATAGGAAGCACGCGAACCGGCGCAACGCCGGCAGTGCGGAAGCCGACTCGCCCCCTGCACCTCGGCAAGCCCACCTCGGAGCACCATGGATATCCTCAGTCTCGCGATCCTGGCCGGTGTCTGTGGCGCCGCGGCCATCTACCTCTGGTTGTCGCTGAGCCGCACGCAGATCGAGCTCGCAAACCTCCGTGAAAGCATGGGCAAGGCGGAGAGCGAGGCCGCCAAGGCCAGCGAACGCGCCGAGGCGATGCGCAAGAAGCTGGAAGGCACGCGCGAACACGTCAGCAAGGAAGACAAGCAGTTGAAGGAGTCGCGTGCCCAGGCTGCCCAGGCCAAGGAAGAGGTCAAGCGCCTGCAAGCGGCGGCCAAGCGCAGCGAGCAGCAGATCGAAGAGCTGCACGTCGCCGCGCGCAAGGCCGAGTCGCGCATCGAGGAGCTGTCGGTGATGGCGCATGTGCAGCGCAAGGCACCGCCCGTCGTCGCGCCGGCGCCCGTGGTCGAAGCTGCGGAACCGGCTGCGCCGCGCGAGCCGCCCCCGCCGCGCGAGCCCATGCCGGAGGATCCAAAGATCGCCCTGCGCCGTGCGGAGTTGGAGGCCGAGCGCGAGCAGCGCCAGCTCGAAATCGCCAAGGTGCGGCAAGAGCGCGAAGCCTGGCTCGCCGAGCAGCGCCAGCGCACGGACCGCGAAGACGCCGAGCGGCTGCGCAACGAGCGCGAGCGCGTGAACCGCATGCTGTTCGAGCAGGAGCTGGAACTGCGCATTCTGCATAAGAAAGCTGAGGACAACCGCCGCGCCTACATCGTCACGATGGGCGCGCTGGATCTGGCCGAGGAAGAGCTGTACCGCTTGAAGCACGGCCGCGAGCGCCCGGAGTACGATCCGTCGCGCGCCGCCAAGTCCGGCCCGAAGCCGCACGGCGTCGAGGACGAGGCGGACGCCCGGCAGGAAGCCGCCGCACGCGACGCCGAAGAATCAGCGGCCACGCCCGCCTAGGCACCGCGCATCGTATCCCAATGAACTGGAACAGGAATTGCCGCCACTCGTGGGCGACTGCCGATTTCTGCGTCCTTTGACTTGCGCGTGATATTGAAAGTCGTTATCATTCCCCTCGGCCTGCTGCGAGGCGTGCATGGATTCCTCTCCGTCCCTTCCCCTCCGCGACCTTGCCTGGACCGAGCCTGACGTGGCGCGGTTGGGCGACGCGTCGCCGTGCATGCCGCTGAGCGACCTGCCCTGCGGCGTGCAGGGCGTGGTGGCGGGCGTGCTGCTCGGCGGCTCGCTCGGCGATCGGCTGGTGGAGCTGGGCTTTACGCGCGACGCGTCGATTCGCGTGCTGCGCCGCGCGCCGTTCGGCGGTCCGCTGCAGGTGCAGATTCGCGAGTTCATCCTGTCGCTTCGCCGCGAGCAGGCGCGGTCGATCCTGGTCCTTGCCCAGCGCGGCACGCCCGTGCCCGATGCGTGAGGCCACTGCCGATGCTTGAGATCGCGCTCACCGGCAATCCGAACACGGGAAAGACGACACTCTTCAATGCCTTGACCGGCTCGCGCGCCCATGTCGGCAACTATCCCGGCATCACGGTCGAGCACCGCGACGGCGTCCACACGACGGCCAACGGCGCGCAATGGCGCGTGCACGACCTGCCGGGCTGCTACAGCCTGACCGCGCACAGCCCGGAAGAGGAGATCGCGCACCACGCCTTGACCGGCCGCCTGGACGAGCCGGAGTTCAGCGTCGTCGTCGTGGTGCTCGACGCCGTGAACCTGTCTCGCAACTTGCTGCTTCTGCTGCAGATTGCCGAGCTGGGCAAGCCGATTGTC
>CAIXAA010000561.1 GCA_903917305.1 uncultured Myxococcales bacterium
CCTCGAAGAGGCTTCGCGGCAGTTGCCCGCATCTTCAGATGCGGGTTGGTTGTCGCACTGGTTCATAGCCGACCGCCTACCGCATCCCCGGCAGCACCCAAGCCTTCTCCAGCCAGTCCAACGCCACCGGCGCCTCCCTCAGCGCCCTATCCACCTCACGCACCCGCCCATTCGGCGCCATGGCCGCCGCCGGCAGCGCGCGCGCCGACAGCACCCAATTCGACAGCTCATAGTGGTGCAGCAGCGGCCCGAAGCGGTGGCGGTCCAGGTCCGTCAGCAGCGCCAGCGCGCTCTCCGTGTCCGTGCACTGCAGCAGGCCGGTGGTCGCGTCGAACAGCAGCTCGCGCAGGTCCTCGAACGCGCGGTCCGGATCCGCCGCGACGGTCTCGAGCAGCGCGGCGAACTGCGCCTCCGACATGCCGGCTTCCTGCACGGCCGTCGCCAGCGCGGGCATCTGCGACTCCAGGAAAGCCGAGTCCGGCGCGTGGTGCAGCATCCGGCCGATGAGGTAGACGTCGAACGCGCTGGCAATCGCTTCGCCCAGCAAGAGGGCATCGGTCGAAGGCGGCTCCTGCGCAAACGCCTTGGCGGCCAGGTGGTGCCAGGCCACGTGGGTGACGACGTCGGCGGGCAACACTTCGTCGATCAGCACGTCGCTGCCGCCCTGCCAGAACGTCAGGTTGAGGAACAGCGCGCGATCCCAGCGCCGCGCCGCCGCGGGCAGCAGGTGGAAGGCGTAGCCGGCACGCCGCAGCACCTCCTTCCAGTCCCCGTAGAGCGAGATGTGGCGAAAGGACGCCTCGTCGTCGAGCACGAGCGTGTCCAAGGTGCGGTTTTCCAGCGGAGATGCGTGCGTCGTCATCCGTGCAGTCTAGCACGCGGACGTCGGCTTTGGCAGCCGCGCGCCGCTCAATCGCTGGCAGCAGGCAAGGCGTTCACGCAGGAGGCGCAGCATCGAACAGGTCCAGCAGCAACGCGTTCAAGCGGTCGGCGCACTGCCGGATGACGCCGTGACCCGCGTCGTCGAACCGCACCAACTTCGCTCCGGGAATCTGGCTGGCCAGCACTTCGCTGCCGATCTGGCGCACGAGGTTGTCGTGGCCGGGTCGCACCACCAGGGTCGGCAGGCCGGCCAGCTCGCCCAGGCGCGCACGCGTGTCGTGGCCGCGCACCGCCGAGAACTGCGCCTGAAGCGTCCGATTCGCGACGTGCTGGCCGAAGTCTTCCAGCAGACCCGCATGGATCTCCTGCAGGTTCGCCAGGGCCAGGTGCTGCGGCGGGTACAGCAGGCGCGCCAGGGCCTCCGCGCGCACCTGGCTGTCGCGGCTGCGCGTCCTGGGCAGCTCGCGCATGCCCTGCCAGGGCGGCAGCCAGTGGCGCAGACCGCCTTGGTGCGTCGCGATGAGCGTCAGCGTCCGCACCCGCGCGCGGTGCTGCAGCGCCATGTGCTGCACGACCATGCCGCCCATCGACACGCCGACGAGGTGAAAACGCTCCATGCCCGCGGCGTTCGCGACCGCCAGCGCGTCGGCGGCCAGCGTCGCCATCGTGACGGGTCCCAACACCGGATCGCTCTCGCCGATGCCGCGGTGGTCGAACCAGGCGAGGCGGTGGTTGGCTTGCAAGCCCTCGACCTGCCTGCGCCACGCGTGGCCGCGCGCGCCCAGGCCCATGACCAGCAGGACCGGCGTGCCGCTGCCGGCGGACCACCACGCCAGCTTGCTGCCGTCTTCGCGTTCGATGTGGTTGGGGGTCATGGGCTTGCCGTCCCTGGCCGTAGTGGCGCAGCGAGGCGCGATGCTGCGTCAGCGGTGGGCGCCTGTCCAGACCGGCCGTGCGCTGTGACGCACGATCCAGCGTTGGCTAGCCCAGCGCTGCCAGGAATCCGGGGTCGCCCAGCAGCGCCTTGACCACCTCGAACAGCGCGCCGGAGTAGGCCTCCTGGTAGTTGTCCGGATTCCACGAGCCACCCCAGCGGTTCGACTTGCCATCGTAGGTCTGCTCCCAGCCCACCTGTCCCGCGGCGTCGGTGAGGCGCACATGCAGCGTGACCCGCGCCTGGTACAGGTTGTCCTCGCGCACGAAGAACTCCGTGATGTCCGCACTCAGCAGCTTCTTCGGGTCACTGGCCGCCAGTTGCCCGCCGCGCCGCTCGATGAGCTTGCCGATCTCGGTGCGGACAAAGGGCGCGAGATCGCTGGTGGTGCGCACCGGCCAGCGGTCGTCGTGGCCGGCGCCGATGCGCGTCTTGTCGGCGCGCAGGTCGGCAAACGTCCCGAGCGCGACCTTGGCACGGTTGAACGCCGCGATGGGTGCGCTGGAGAGGTCCGCCGGATCGTCCGTGCTGCGCCAGTCGAGCTTGATGTTCATCTGCTGCGGCCCGCTCGCGCCGCCGCACGCATTGAGCAGTCCGGCAAGCAGCAGCGTGGCGCCCAAGGTGCCGATCATCCGGGGAATGGCGAAGAACATCACGAAACTCCTGTGTCATGGGTGCCGCACCGCCGGCCTCTCCAGCCGCGCCGACACCGTGTCATGGCCAAGCTTGGGCCGCTTCGCGGACCTTGTCCATGCCGGTGCGCGCCAAGCACAAAGCCAAGCAATGGGAGGAGCTTGGCGTTGCCTGCGGGCGCGCGCGCCTTGCTGGATGGGCGGGCGCGCGTGAAGGAAGATTGGCAAAGCGTGAACAAATGCGCGAACGGATGGATCCAAGGGGCGGAACTTTGCAGTATCGCAGGAGACGGGCAGAGCGGCGGCGCGCCCTGAGGACGCGCCGGATGCGCAGGGCACCATGCGAAACCGGGGCGGTCAGGGTATGCTTGGGGGGCAAACGTTGCTGGCCCGGAGTTGGCCGAGGAGAGGGAGGGATGATGCGCCACACCACCTGCGGAATTTCGATGCTGTCGGCCATCCTGGTCGCCGCCGCTGCGCTCGCCGGGTGCAGCGGGACGCCCGCGCACCCAAGCCCGGGACCGGTCCAGGACGCGGGAACCCAGGACGTGGTTGCCACACTGGATGGCGCGGACGTCGGCGTGGCGGATAGCGCGGAGGACGCCGCCGTGGACAGCGCGCAGGACAGCGCGGACCTCGCGGACGTGGCCGGCGATGCACCGACAAGCACATGGTCCGCCAAGTGTTTCGTTTGCCACGGTGACGCCAAGCGCAATGACCCGGCGCCGCCCTTCGATCTCAATGGCGACAGCGACACGACCTTTCCCGGTGTCGGCGCGCACTCCGCGCACGTGACCCCTTCGACCTGGCATGCGACCGTCGCCTGCACCGAGTGCCACCCCGTGCCGGCCAAGTACCCGGATCCCGGCACACCCACGCATGAAAATGGCACGACGGACCTCGTGTGGGGGCCGCTGGCCAAGTCCGGCACGTTCGACTTCAAGGCGCTGACTTGCAGCAACGTCTACTGCCACGGCGGCTCGCTCGATGGGCCAAAAGCCGGCGGAACCGTTCTGCATACGCCGATGTGGACCAAGGTGGACGGCACCTTCAACGCCTGCGGCGCGAGCTGCCACACCAACCCGCCGGGCGGCAAGCACCCGCAGAACAACGCGTGTCCGACCTGCCACGGCGCGGTGATC
>CAIXAA010000562.1 GCA_903917305.1 uncultured Myxococcales bacterium
CAGCGCCTGCCAGCCCGCCACCGTATGCACTTGATCGCGCAGCATCTGCGACGGCACGAACAGGCCCATGCCTGCCAGCAGCTCGGTCGACGGGTGCCAACGCCAGCGCAGCCGCACGTCGAGCTCCGTGCCGACCACCGCCCAATCGTCGGGGCCGCTCAGCACCGCGTTGCCAAGACCGGGCAGGTTCGCGCCCGGATGGCTGGCGCTCACGCGCCCATCGATGTCGGCCGCGACCTTCTGCGCCAGCTGAGCCCGCAGACGCGCGCCGTACTGTAGCAGGTTCGTCTGGCGGAACATCTGCAAAAGCCCAACGACTTCATCGAGCGACGGATACAGCGGCCGCCAGGCCGAGCTCGTGCGATCGTTCGGATGCGTGTCGCCGGAGTACATCTGCCCGCCCAGCGTCAGCGCCAGCGGCACGCCCAGCCGCGCCGACGCGGTCAAGCCGCCCGCTGCCATGCTTGCGACATGACTCAAGGATTCAGAGGCTTCGCCGGCCTGGACCTCGCCGACCTGCACCGCGGCCTCGGCCTCTGCGCTCAGCCAGGACAGCGCCGTCCAGTCGACGCGCACGCCCATGGTCAGGATGCGGGCGCTGTCGTTGAGGCTGCCGTCGCGCAAGTACAGGAAATACAACTCGGATCTCACGCCTTCCGCGGGCAGGGCGGTCATGTAGAGGCCAAAGAGGTTGCGCTCTTGGTCGGGCTGCGCGCTGTTGCGGCGGATCTTGACGGCGACGGCGTGGACGTCGAGGAGGTGCTCCAAGCCATACGTCAGCTGGACGCCGTCGAACGCATTGCCGCTGTTGTGGAAGTCGTAGCGGCCGATCTGGCGGCCGACGCCAAAGTCCAAGGCCATGCGGCCGGCCTCGAAGGTCACGCCGCGCAGGCCGAAGGGCCGCTGCACCCGCGCCACGCCTTGCTGCAGGCCGACGGCCAGCGGTTGCTCCCCCGGACCGGCTTCGCCCAGCGCGCCGCTGGCCTGCAACTGCAGATAGGCCGACAAGTCCCCGCGATCAAAGGCCGTTCCCACGCGCGAACGCTGGAACAGGCCGTGACGGAAGTCATCCTGCCCGGCCTGCAAGTCCGCGAGGTGCGAGGTGTTGGTGAAGCGAAAGCGCAGCTCCGCGTCGAGCTGCGTGATCAGCGGCGGCTCGGCATTGCCCTCGGGCGCGAGCAGCGGCGCATCCGCCGCAGCCACGTCGTCCGCGGCAAAAGCGTGGCTGTGTGCGAAGTTGAGCAGAAAGAGGGAAAGCAGGGCTACCGGCAGGCGGGCGCGATCAATAGCCGGGGATCGCGGCGTGTGGGCCATGCGCTACTGCCAACTGCAATCAAGAGTCAGTGCCGGAGGAGGGACTTGAACCCTCATGCCCGTAAGGGCAACGGATTTTGAGTCCGCCGCGTCTACCATTCCACCACTCCGGCAGGAGGGCCGGCTCGAACGCCGACCGGCGCGTACCTTCGCCAGAGGCGGCCGCCTTGTCAAGTTTCGCGCGTCATCCAGTTACGGCATCACCGCCGGCACCGCCACACCCGCCGCCGAGCGGTAGGGCGCGTGGTCGTGGCGCGGCACCGGCGCTTCCGCCGCAACCCCGCCGCGCTGCTCGACGCGGATCGTCGCGATGCGCGTCTTGGCCTCCTCGCTCAACGGGCAAAGCTCCGGATCATCACACTGGAAGCGCACGTGCATGTGGTCCGCATGCCCCCCCAGGTGCCGGATGATCGTCTCGTGCGCGTTCTCGATGGGCCGCGGGTACTGGAACCAGCGCGCCAGTTGTTCCGCCGACTCCCCCGCGCGCTGCGCCGCCTCGTACAGCGCCTGCTGCAAGCCATAGTCCACAAAGGCATATTGCAGCCGCCCCGTCGCCAGGAACGCGCGCAGCAGCTGCCAGGTCCGGTCGGCATCCACCGTGTCCGCTTGCGCCAGACCCAGCCACGACCGCTGCCGCGCGCCGCGCATGTAGTAGCCGATGTCCGCATCCAGCCCGCCGCGGTGCGACTTGTGCGGCGGCAGGCAACCGCCGCCGTCCTTGCTCAGGTCGCCGACAATCAGCACAGGTCCCAGTGGGTTGGACGCCTGCACCTGCTCGATGCCGCCGCGAATCGCCTCCACCGCCAGCGGCTTGCCCCAGCCGCGCTGCGGGCGCTGCATCAGGAAGGCCTCCGGATCCGGCTCCAGCAGCACGCCATCCTTCAAAACCACGCCTTCATGCGGGGACTTGTAGACCAGGTAGCGCTTGCCCGCCTTGAGCTTGGTGCTCGCCGCCAGCTCGTTCAGGCTGCGCACCGCCGACTCGGAGACGCGGTAGCGCTTGGCAAAAGTCGCGATCTTCTCGTTCTTCTTCGCGGTGCCGTAGCGCCGCCCGCAGATGCTGAACGTATCCGAGCGCTTGTGCTCCGCCGCCAAGAACGCCTTGCACTGCTTGGACTTCTTGTTCGCCGCCTGGGCGCAGGTCTTCTTCAGGCGCGCCCGCTCCTCGGCATCGGCGCGCTCCTTCTCCTCCGCGGCAAACGCCTTGCACTTCGCGGTCTTCTTCTGCTTGGGATCCTGGCAGGCCTTGCGCTGCGCCGCGAGCTGCTTCTTCTCCTTGGCGCTCAAGGCTTTGGGCTTGTCGTCGCTGTCGTCCTTCTTGGCGCTGTCCTTGCCCGCCGGCTTCTTGTCCTCTGCGATCAGCGCCTTGCACTGCGCGTTCTTCTTCCGGAGCTTGGGATCGGCGCACAGCTTGCGCAGGTCGGCCAGCGCCCTCTTTTCCTTGGCGCTCAGGGGCTTGGGAGCGGCCGCGGCCTTGCCTTGCTTGGCCTTGTCCTTCTTGCCATGCTCGGCTTTTCCCTTGGCCGGCGCAACCTTCGCCGCCGGCTTCTTGCCCGCCGCCAGCACCGCGCCCGGCAGCGCGAGCCCGAGGGCCAGCACCACCGCCATCATCCAATGTCCCCGCCGCCTTGCCTGCATCGCGCCTCCGCGCCGGAGGATTCCCGACGGCGCCAACCCTGTCAAAGGACTTTCGCGTCCGCGCCGCCAAGTTGACGCCACCGGTGCCGCGTGCGAGCGTCACCGGCCGGGCCGTCGCGCCTCCAAGGTGCCGCATGCAACAGCGCAACATCGTTCTCTACGTCGTCCTCAGCATCGTGACCTGCGGCATCTGGGGCATCGTCTGGTTCTTCCAGCTCGGCAGCGACATCGCCGCCATTCGCCACGACAACAAGCCGAATCCTCTCGCGGATTTCGTCCTCGGCATCGTGACCTGCGGCCTGTGGAGCCTCTACGTCGCCTACCAGTGGCCCACGCTGCTGCAAGAGCCGCTGCGCGCCCGCGGCAAGTACGTCGACCCGAACCTGCCGGTGCTCTCGCTGGTGCTCGGCATGTTCGGCTTTCATATCGTGGGCATGGTGCTGATGCAGCAGCTGGTCAACGACACGTTCGCCCAGGGCCTCGACCACGACGCCTGGTCGCCGCCCGGTTCCCGCTAGCGCAAGCCGCTGTCAGTACGGGCGAATCTGCTTGATGTACAGGTCGCGGTTGTTGCCCCACAGCTTGAACTCCGCGTCGAACGCCGTGACGTTCTTGCCGTAGAGCGCGCCGAACCAGTCGTGGGCCCAGATCATCGCCTGCGTCAGCCTGGCGACCTCCGTGTCGTCCATCAGCTTCTCGCCCGGCGACAGGCTGGAGTACTGCGCCCGATCGATGAGCGCCTGTAGCTTCCAAGTCCCGTTCACATTCACATTGTTCCAATACACCGTGAACGTCTCCGGCGTGATGCCGTTCAGCGGGTTGGTCACCGAGTCCTCGCCCTTCTGGACGTTGACGTAGAAGCCCCACGACGTTGGATCGCTGACGTTTTTCGTGATGATGACGCCGTTGCAGACTTCCTTCGGGTAGCTCTGGTGGATGAGGACGCCCATGCGCACGTCCAAGTGGCTGATCCGCCAGAAGCTTCTCTCCTCGAAGGCGCGGAAGGTCCAGACCGAGCCCCAGGTCTTGCCGATGATGGCGCTCGGGCGGTCGGTGTCGCCGAGGTTCTGCGCGGAGAACGACTGGTAGAGGCCGGCACCGGAGAAGCCGGGCAGATCCTCGGCATTCGTTGAGGAGCGCAGGCGCACCTTCATCGGGCTGTTGGCGAACTTGCCAGCGACCGTGTCATCCAGCGCCTTGCCGAAGGCGGGATCGACCTGCGTGTGCTCGATCTTGAAGCGGAAACCGTGCAGGAGGGAGTCGCGCAGGGCGCTGTCGGCGACAAAGTCGGGGCGCGCGATGGTCTTGGCGATGTAGTCCTTCAAGCTCGCAGGCTTGGCATTGCTGGCGACGTCCTTGCACACGTCCGACGCGCGCTGGCACGCATCCGCGAACGCGTCGCCCTGCAGCGCGCAATCGGACCGCATGTCCTCGCAATCATTCGGCGTCACGTGCGCGGCCAACGTGATGTGGTCCTCGTACGCGGAGAACGGCACGGCGAGACCCGCGGGCGTGAAGTTGTTCTGCAAGCCGCCGGTGATCTGATAGATGTTCGCCGAATCTTGCTTGAACAGGCTGCGCAACTCCGCGTAATTGGACGCCTTTACGCCAAACGCTGTCGACGACTTGAAGCCCACCAGGTCGAGATCCGTCACGCCGACGACGCTCAGGTCGGTCACCGGCTTCCACTCGGGGCGGTCCAGCTTCTTCTGCCAGAACGCGTTGACTTCGTCCGCCGTCGCCGCGCGCAGATCGAAACCGCCGGGAAAGACTTCGAAACGCACCAGCTTGCCGATCAGCGGCTGCACGCGCGGGTCCGTGGACGCGTTGCGCAGCGCCAGGTTCGGCGTCTTGTGCGCCTTGGCGACGAGGTTGACGTGCGCCAGAGGGGTCTGGAACTCCTCGGTAATCGTGCCGCCCACCAGCGGCAGGTCCAGAGGCAGGCGCTCGAGCAGGATGATGTCGCGGTACGACACGCCGCCGGCTTGCAGCTCCTCCGGCGCGACCTTGCGCAGCGTGCCGAACGTCAAGCCGGCGTTGCAGGCTTGCAGCGTGAGATCCGCATACAGCTCCACCTGGGTCAGCCAGGACACGCCAGCCGCCTGAAACTTCGGCATTTCCTGGTCAAGCAGGTTCTGCTGCGTGCTGTTCGACGGCGTGTACACCAGGCGCCGGTCGTTGCCGGCCAGCGGCAGCATCCCCAGGCGGTCGCGCACCAGCGCGTAGACCTTGCGCACGTTGTCCGCCGGCACGTTGTCCGACGGGAAGAACTGCAGTGAAATCGGGGCCGTCACCGTTGGCGGCAGCGAGGCGCAGTGCGCCGTCAACTCCTTGTACCAAAGCAGCGTCGCCATCGCGTGCTTGTGCTGCGGATCCCAGTAGACGTTCTGGTCGAAGACATCGCGGGTTGGAAAGCGCGCGGCATCCAGGGCATGGGCGAACTCGTAGTGCAGCGCGTACTTCTTGGAGTCGATGAAGTAGACCTTGGGCGCCGTTTGCACATCGAAAATCAGGACCTTGACGCTGTGGACCTTGCCCAGATCGCTGTCGTCGATGCTCGCCAACGCCTCGTACTGATCCCAGCCCGCCAGACCGGCCGATAGCATCGTGCGGTACACCGGCTTGTCGCCGTCGGCAGTGGTGCAGGCGGCCAGCGCGAGCGTGGCGAGGACGAGTGCCAGAAAGGTTCGCAGTTTCACGGCGGGATCCGGCGGCGATTCGCGCCACTCCAGGCGGATCCTATGAACTGCGTTGGGAGATGCAAGCGCCGTTCAGCTTGCGGCGATCGGCACCGTGGCCGCGCAGCTTGCCGGCTGGCCGATCGGCGTGCCCACAGGCTCGTCGTCGCGGAACACGATGTGGCCTCGGACGATCGTCACGCGCGGCCAGCCTTGCAGTTCCATGCCGGTCCACGGGCTCCAACCGCAACGGCTGCGGATGAGCGCCGGCGTGAGCGCGCGCTTGAGGCCGAGATCGCAGAGGGCCAGATCGGCATCCATCCCAGGAAGAATCCCGCCTTTGCCGCGAATCTGGTAGACCTGCGCCGGCCGCTGCGCGGTCCACAGCGCGACTTCCTCCAGCGTGACGCGGCCTTGCGCGACCTCGTTCAGCAGCAGCGGCAGCGTGGTCTGGACGCCCGGCATGCCGCTCGGAGCACCCGGATATCCCTTGGCTTTCTCCTCCAGCGTGTGCGGGGCATGGTCGGAGCCGATGCAGGTCAACGTGCCATCGCGCAGCGCCTCCCACAGCGCAAGCCGATGCGATTCCTCGCGAATCGGAGGATTCATCACCGCCAGCGTGCCCAGCCGGTCGTAGCACTCCGGCGCCGAGAGCAGCAGGTGCTGCGGCGTGACCTCGGCCGTGACGAGCCGCCGCGCCGGATGGGTTCGGAGAACCTCCAGTTCTTCCGAGGAGTTGACGTGCAGGATGTGCACCGGCCGCAGCGTCTCCGCCACGAGATCCAGCAGGCGCTGCACGGCCTTGCGCGCCGCCTCCGGGTCGCGGCGCAGCGCGTGATCGTGCGGGCGCGTGGCCACGACCGATTGCGCAAGTGCCTGCAAACGCGGCTCATCTTCGGCATGCACCGCGATGCGGCGGCGCCCGAGCTGCAGGACGTGGCGCAGGTTCTCGTCGTCCGGCACCAGCAGCGAGCCGGTCGACGATCCCATGAACACCTTGATGCCGGCAAAACCTGAACGTTTTTCAAGCGCTTGCATCTCGTCGGGCGTCAGGGCGCTGTCCGTCGTGGCGCCCACGAAGAACGCGTGATCGACCCAACAGCGGCCGGCGGCGCGCGCAAGCTTGTCCTCGAAGGCGGCCACCGTCGTCGTCGGCGGCTTGGTGTTCGGCATCTCGAAGAACGTCGTCACGCCGCCGGCGGCAGCCGCCAGGGAACCGGTCGCCAGGTCCTCCTTGTGCGTAAGTCCCGGTTCGCGAAAGTGGACTTGGGTGTCGATGACGCCCGGCAGCACCGTCAGCCCGGTGGCGTCCAGCTCCGTCGCGTACGTGCCGCGCAAGGGCAGGTCGAGCTCCGCGATGCGGCCGTGTTCAATGCCAATGTCGAGGCGGCGCGGCCCATCGGGCAGGACGACGGTGGCGTGGCGGATCGCGAGGGACGGGGCGGTGTTCATCATGGCGCGGATGGTGCCTGGGGTGCGCAGGCTGTGCAATGGGTTCGTGCGCCGACGCCAGAAGGCCGGACGCGAGAACTGCTGCAAAATCACGGTGAAATGGACCTTGACCGGGGTCCTTCACCAGCGTAGCGTTTGGGCTGGATTCCCATTGCTGCTGCGGGTACCCGTGCAGGGACTCGACACGCCAAGGAGCGAAATGTCTAGCAAATGTCTGTGGATTCTCGTCATGGGCGCGCTGTTCGGCGCCTCGTGCAGCGACAACTCCGCCACGCAAGCCACCACCGTCTGCATCAGCGGCGCCACCAAGCTCGACTGCCAGGCCAAGCTGGAAGTGCGCAACCAGACGACGGGGCAGGTGGTCGCAGCCAAAGACGTGGTGGTGGTCGATGTCGGCAACATCCCGAATGGCCTCGCGTCCGAAGTGACGTTCACGGTGGCGAACACCAACGCGCTGGCGACGGCGGCGGATCTCGTCATCGAGTCGATCAGCCTCGAGTATGTGCCGACCTCCACGCAGGAAACCAGCGTGAAGGCCTTCGAGTGCTACAACGACAAGGGCCAGAAGTGCGAGGACCCGGCGGCGGTCTGGAAGAAGGTCGTGCCGCCCGGCCTGGAGAACGCGGCGCAAAACCGCGCGGCGCAAGAGGTTTTCCATGTGCGTTACACGCGCTTCGACACGGACGACCGCCAGGCGACCCTGCACCTCAAGGTGCGGAATGATCCGAACATCAAGGATTTCGTGATCCTGTTCCAGACGCACCAGGGCAAGCCCAAAGCGGTGGTCACGCCGTCCAGCCTGGACTTTCCCTACATCCCCGCGGGGCAGTCCAAGACGCTGTCGTTCAAGGTCAGCAACGTCGGCGACGCGCTGCTGGTGATCAATCGCCTGGATATCACGGCAGATTCGGTGTTCAGCGTCGCGGGGCCGGATGGCGTCGCGCACAGTTCCGGCAATCCGCTGGTGTTGACGCCGCCGGTCTTGCTCGAAAGCGGCAAGTCCATGGAGTTCCAGGTGACGTTCGCGGCGACGGACGACAAGAAGAAGCAGGGCACGATCCTGGTGATGTCCAATGATCCCGCGGTGCCGGACGGCGTGCCGGTCACGTTGATCGCGAACTCGTCGGTGCCCTGCATCCTGGTCAACCCGGGCAAGCTGGACTTTGGCGGCGCGATGGTCGGCGCCGAAGCGGAGCAGACGATCACCATCAAGAACTGCGGCTCCGACGTGCTGCAGGTCACCGACGTGGCGTTCACGCAGGGGAACGCGGACGGCAAATACACCATTGCCTGGGCGGATTTGCAGGTGAACGGCAAGGTGACGCCGTTTCCGGCGGGCGGTCCGACCAAAGATGCGCCGCTGTCCGTGGGCTTGAAGGATGTCGCGGTGGTGCCTGTGCACGCGCTGTGCAAGGCGCTGAGCCCGCTCGACCCGGCCACGCAGCTGCCCACGTCGGATAGCGCCGTGATCCAGCTGACTTCCAACGCGTTCCAGGTCCAGAACGTGGCAGTCGATGGGACGTGCGTCAAGCAGACCTGCCCGCTGGCGAAGGTGTCG
>CAIXAA010000563.1 GCA_903917305.1 uncultured Myxococcales bacterium
CGATCTCATCGCCCGGCGGCGGCCCTGTCGATCGGCCGACTTCGGCCCGCGGAGCGCTGATGCGGCGAGCCCCCGCGCTGTTCTTGGCGTTTCTCGCCGGCGCGTGCGACGCGGCCGCCGTGCCGAGCGCGCTGACGGACGTCCAGGTGCCGGCGCGGCTGCGAAGCGGAAGCCCATTGGTTGTCAGCGGTTCTGGCCTGGGCGGCGCCCAGCTCGAAGTGCGTTCCGCCGCCGGCAACGCCCGGATCGCGATCGAATCCAGCGACGTGGACGGCGACGATCCAGAGAAAGCCCAGGTCGCCTTGCCCGACGTCGCCTGGCCCGAAGGCAGCGCCGTCCGCGAGATCTGCCTGATCGGCAAAGGCTTCTCCGGTTGGAACACCTGCAGGAGCCTGCAGGCCCGCTTCACGCGCGCCGTCACGGCCGGCCCGGCGCTGCTCGGCCAGGATCACGGCCAGCACGGCGGCGCGATCACCGTCGTGGCCCACGATCTGCTGCTGCCGGGCGAGGGGCAGGTCGAACTGCAGGTGACGACCGACCTTCCGAATACGGCGAGCGTGACGAGCGTGGCAGTGGCGACGGCCCTGGCGACCGGGCGCGAGAGCGGCCAGGTGCAGATCGCGCCAGACTGGCTGGGGCTGGCGCCGGGGCCCTACGCGCTGCGGCTGCGCCTGGTGCAGCACACGGCGATCGCGCAGGCCACCGGGCCGTGGTCGCCGCCGCTGACCTTCCAGTTGGAGGCGCCCACCCTGACGCCCACGCCCGATCCCGGCCTGCGCCGCGGTGCCCGCGTGCCGCTCGCGATCGCGGGCGTGCCGGCGGGCTGGCAGTTGCTCGCGTCCGGCGTCCTGCGCGGGCAGGATGGCCAGATCGCCCAGACGTTCCCGGTGGATGCGCCGCTTTCCCTGCCGGCGGCGAGCCTCGGCGCGCAGCCCACGGCATGGCTGCCGAGCCCCTGGTTCCTGGGAACCCTGGCGCCGCTCCTGGCGCAGACGGGGCCCGGCGCGACCTTCGAAGGCCAGGTGCGCGTGGCGCTGGCCCAAGGCGCGCAAACCTGGCTCGGGCCGCCGCTCCCGGTGCAATGGCCGCTGCTGCCGACGGTCCAGGTCGTCGTGCTGGAGCTGGGCGACGGGCTCGAAGCCGGCGCCGCGCGTTTTGGCCTGGCGGCGTTCAGCGATCTCCTGCGGCTGCGCGTCCTGGCGCTGGTCGCGGCCCACTTCGCCAACTACGCGGTGCAGGTGACGCTGCAGGCGCCCGCGGCCCAGATCGAGGCGCTGCACCTGGCGATCCTCGATCGTGATCCCAACGATCTCGGGCTGCTCGGCGCGGACAGCTCCGCCGGCAAGGACGACGGCAACCTGGTGCTGGACGAACACCTGGGCGGCTACGACGCCGCCTCGGCCGCGCTCGGCTCGGTCGCCTATGGCGGCGTGTTCCTCGGCGGGTTCTTTGGCTTTTCACCGACGCTGCATCCCGGGTCGCTGGCGACGGACTCGGCGTTCGATGCGCTGTTCGCCCCCTACGCCGCCGAGCTGGGCGGCCACGCGGCGCATGCCTCGTTGCCACCGGCCGCGGCGCTCGAAGCGCTGGCCCATCTGATCGCGCACACGGCGACCCACGAGATCGGCCATGCGCTGGGCCTCGCCGCCGGGACGACGGATTTCCACCACGCCGGCGATCATCCCGGTTGGATCATGGACGCGGGCACGGCACGGCCCTTCGCGGAACGCGCGGCGCTGCCGGGCGCAACGCCGCAGACGTGGGGGCCGGTCGACGACGCCTACCTGCGCAGCGTTCTCCCTGCGGTTCCTTGAAGGTGTTGCCGCAGCTTGCCGGACAGGCCACCATGGGCGGCAGGCAAGGAGGTTCGATGCGCGCGGTCCAGGGACTCGGATGGTGGATGACAGCTTGGGTCGCCGTCGCGTGCAGCCGGCCGCCCGTCCTGCCGCCGGCGCAGACCGACCAGAACGCTGTCGCGCCCGCCGAGCCGCAAGCCCAAGCTGCTTCCATGATTACGCATTTTCCTGGTCGCGGTGAAGTGCGCCTGGCGGGTCGCGCGGCCGCGGTGGCCATCACGGTCGAGCTGGCGCGCACCGAGCCGGAACGCGAGCAGGGCCTGATGTTCCGCAAGTCCATGGCCGATGACCACGGCATGCTGTTCTTCATGCCGTACGACAACGACTGGGTCTTCTACATGCGCAACACCTACATCCCGCTCGACATGGTGTTTGTCGGCGCGGACTGGGTGGTCGCCGGCGTGCTCGAGAACGTCGCGCCGCTGACGGAGACGCATCGCTCGGTCGGCAAGCCGTCGCGCTACATCCTTGAACTTGGGGCCCATCAAGCCGGGCACCAGGGCATCGCCGCGGGGACGCGCCTCGACTTCCGGCCGCTGCCCGATGCGCCGCCGCCCGCGGTGAGGTAGCGCGTGGCCGCTGATCGCGCCGCATGGCTGGCCGTGATGCAGCAGGACGCCGAGCGCCTGGCCCAGCTGCTGCGCGCCCCGGCGGTGACGCGCGAGCAGCGACAGGCAGCGCGGGCGCTGCTCTGGCAGGCGTTTGCGCTGCTGGAGGCCGCGGCAGGCGAGGCGGAGGCGCAGCCGACCGAGCCGGCGCTGCAACAGACCCTTCGCGATCTCGAACAGTTGCGCAAAGACCTGGGCGACCTTGCGCCGCACGGCATCCGCGCGCTGCACCGCGTGTGGATTCGCTCGCCGCTGCCGGAGCGCCTGCTGCTGCCCGCGGCTTCGCGCGCCACCGCGCACCTGACCCGCGCCGTCGAACGCCACTTCGCTGCCGCCGTGGCCCTGACGCCGCAGCGCATGGCCTGGTTCGAGAAGCGCTGCGCCCAGGCCGACCCGACGCGGGTGGCGGTCGTGCGCCAGCCGGAGGACGCCAAGACCTCGCGCCTGTCGGGCAGCGAGGTCGTCCTGCTGGTAAAGAAGGGACCGTCGCGCTTCTCCTAGCAAGCCTGCGAATCAACTCACGATGTTCAGCCATTGTCACGTTTGCGTAACGCAGCGGTGGGCGCGTTGTCCGATGGTTGCAGACCAGCTATGCTGCCTCGGCTTTTGACGGGCGGAGGATTCGAACATGCAGTCGATCAAGATGGTACGGCGGATTTCGTGGGTGGCGCTCCTGGTTGTGGCGCTTGCCGCCAGCGCCTGCAGCAGCTCGGCGACCCCTGCGAAGACGACGACGGACGTGGTCGCCAAGACCGACACCGGCCCGACGCCGGACGTCACGTCGGGCGACGTTGCGCCGGACACGCTGGCCGGCTGCGGCGCCCTGCCCAGCTGCCTGAACGACAAAGGCCAGGAAGATCTGGGACTTTGCCCGAAGCCCGCGTCCGACTACACCTGCACCGCCGGCTGCTGCGTCGCGATCGTCAAGTGCAAGAGCAACGATGACTGCGCCGCCCAGCTCGGCAAGGCCGGCGGCGGCTGCCCGGACGCGCGCTTCACCTGCGGCTGCGACCTGACGGATGGCTCCTGCGTGCAGACGATGTGCTCGACCGACGCCGACTGCGGCGCGGGCAAGATCTGCAGCCAGGGCGGCTGCATCGCGCCCGTGTCGACCAAAGGCTTGCATGCACGACTGTTGCGGCCGTTCTGGGTCGGCAATGAGACGATGCTCAACACCTTTGATGCCGCGGCGGCGCTCGGCGCCCAGGCCGTCGACGCGACAGGAAATGTCGCGCCGGACGCGAAATTCGACTGGAAGTTGTCGACGACGGACGCATTCACCCTCACTGCGGGCACGATCGCGCCGACCGCCAAGGCCGGCAGCGCGACGGTCACGGCCACGGTCGTCGGCGGCGACACGACGCCGTCCAACCAAGCGACCTTGTGGAACTTTGGCGTCGGCCCTGCCGCCACCGACCTGCGCGTCACGGCGGTGGACGACGTGTCCATGGCGCCGCTGACCGGCAAGGCGATCCTCATCGGCCTGGCGGACGATCCGACGCCGCCCGCGGCGATCGTGGTCGATCTCGTCGGCGGCCAGGCGACCTTCACCGCGGTGAAGTACCCCTGCGATATTCACATCGTGCCCAAGGATCACGCGCCGGTGTCGGTGCTGCGCTATACCAAGGGTGCGGGTCCGGCGGACGTCGTGCTCCCCTCGCCGGCGGTCTTCTTCTCCGACCTGGAGTTCGACGGCCTTGGCGTGCTCAGCGCGGCCAGCAAGCTGATCAACGGCGACATCCTGACCGGCGTGGTCGACTATCCCGGCGTCGGCGAGGCCGCGATTGGCTTGACGGCGCTGGCTTTCGGCCCGTCGCTGCTCAACTTCAGCCTGGATTCGATCCTCGGCTCGAACGTCAAGCGCCCGTTCGACGACGCCGCGCCGGCCATCATCAACCCGGAGAAGGGCAAGCCGCAGTCGATCCCCGGCGGCGTGACGTTCCTGCTCGGCAAGCCGGTGGTGACGAGCTACGTGGTCGCGGGTCCTCCCGGCAAGCACATCCTCTGGGATCTCGGCGGCCGCCTGGCCCTCAATGACGTGCTCGGCCAGGTCGGCAAGGTCGTCGACTCCGTGCAGGGCGGCCTGGATGTCGGCCGCGTCGTCTCGGTGCTGCTGCCGTACCTCGCCGGCTTCGAGTCGCAGGTGAACTTCGACGTGCCGTTTGCCGCCTCGCTGACCAAGCCGATCCCGAAGCTGGACTTGAAGCCGACCTTCCCGCTGGGCATCAAGACCGACGTGACGCTGCCGATCCTGCCCTCCGCGGGCCTGGACGCTGCAGGCAAGGCTGCGTTTGCCGATCTGGCGTTCGTCATCGGCGGCGCGATGTTGCCGTCTGGCGAGTTCGTGCCGCTGGGCCTCACCGCCGGCTCGGACAAGGTCGACAGCAGCGACACGGCCGATGGCCTCATCGACGGCGACGACCAGACGCCCGGCATGCAGCCGCTAGCCCTCGCGGTCGCTCCGTTGCACAGCGGCGTGCGCTATGGCGCTTCGAACCACACGCTCATCACCGCAGCGGTCATCCTCGGCGGCAGCGGCAAGAAGGAAGGCGGCTCGATCTCCATCACCGTCCCGGGCACGATCGCCAAGACCACGAATCCCGAGACCTTCCTGCCCTTCCCGATGGGCTCGACCTACGACAAGGCCAGCGCCACGCTGACGGTCAAGGGCATCGACGGCGCGCAGTTCTACCGCTCGACGTTGTTCGGCGACGAGGGCAACCAGTGGCTGATCGTGCTGCCGAAGGAGACGGCCGGCAAGGCGCTCAAGCTGCCCGACCTGACCCAGTGGGGCGCCCCGGTCAACCTGGCTGCCGCGCCGAAGAAGGCCTACGTCGCCGGCTTCGAGCTGCGCTCCGCGCTGAGCATGGAGCAGCTGCTGACCCCGGCCGGCCTGTGCGATCTCGTGCGGCAGGTCAAGCGCACGACGTTCATCTACGCCAATCCCTAGAGCGGCAATCAGAAACTCGTTTCTGATGGAGTGCTCGGCAGTGTCTTCAGGTCGCCGAGCGCGCCGATGCGGACGCGCCGGCTCCGGAGCCCTAGCCGTCAATCCTGGTAGACAAACCGTCCCGCCACCAGAGCAAACCGGTGGCGCCGGGCAGGTTTGGCGTACTGCGCGATCCACGCCTCGTGTTCGGGGTGTGCCGGGTCGTCGGGCAGCACGATGGCGGGACCGTCCGGCGGCTCCTTGACGTGGTGCGGCTGGATCCGGGGCCCAGGGCCAGCCAGCGCCAGCGCGCCCAGCACCTGCCGCGACGACGTCCCCAGGCCGGCAAAGCGGTGCAGCGTGTGCTGGGTGGGCGGCGGCAGGTGGATCTCGCCGCCCGCCGCGTGCTCTTGGAGGGCGGCGCGCGGCGTCGACCAGCCGGCGGCCGTCGTCTCGTGGATGTCGAGCGCGGCGCGCTGCTGCGGCGGCAGCGCCGCGGCAAAAAACCACGTATCGAAGCGACGTTGCTGCGCGCTCGGCGTGACCCAGTGGGCGAACGGCACGAGCAGATCCAGCGCTGGCGTCAGCTGCGCCTCGGCCAGCACGCGGTGGTAGTCGGCGCCGGCCAGGCGGTGGCCGTCGCGCAGCGCCTCCAGACGCGCATCGATCTCCGCGACTTCCGCCTCGTTCGGCAGGCGGCCGGCGCGGTCACGGGCCAGCAGGATGTGCGACTCCTCGTGGAGCTCGCGCACGGCCGCGATGTGCAGGGCGCGCGCAGCCCGCGGCTCCAAGCCGCCCAGCCGCGCGGCACAAGCCGCCGCGTCCAAGCCGTCTGCTGCCGCACCGTCATCGGCCTGATCGACCTTGCCGCCGGGAAAGACCGTGGCGTTGGCCATGAAGCCGCTCTCGGCATGGCGCCGCACGAGGAAGACTTCCGGCCCGTCCAGGCCATCGCGGAGCAGCACGACGGTCGCCGAAGCGATCAGATCGGAGGGCGGGGCTTGGGTCATTTGCAGTTCGGGTAGGTCTTGTCGTCGATCATGCGCTGCACGTAGCCCGGCAGCACCTGCGTGAACAGATCGTCGGTCGAGATCGGCTTGAGCTTGCCCGCCGCAAAGGGCGCCGGCGCCAGGCCGTTGCCGTACGGACCTTCGAGCCAGCACGGCTGCCCCACGCACTCGTCGTCGGTCAGCGGTGCCTGGCAGGGCGGCATGTCATTGAGGGCGAAGTAGTGCGACGGCGAGCCGGCGACGCGCTGGATCGCCATGCGGCTCGACCAGTAGCTCGGCAGGCGGTGATCGTTGGTGAACTGGATGCGCTGGTAGCGGGTGAACAAGTCGCTCAGGTAGGTGTACGGCTCGCGCGCCGACCACCAGGAGCTGTCGGAGCACGTCACGCCCGTCGCGGCGATCGGCCAGGCGCCCTCCGCGCAGACGATGCTGGCCGGCTTGCCATCCTGCGCCGCGGGGTACACGGCGGAGTGCGGCGCCTTGGTCGTGAAATGACAGGCGGAATCGCTGGCTCCCGCGCCATCGCTGGGTCCGATTCCCTTGCCGTCGTCTTCCGGCGCCTGGCTGACGGCGCAGCGGTCGGTGGGGCCTTCGACGTCGATCAGGAAGTTCACGAACGACAGCGCGCTGGTGCCATAGACCTTGAGCGCGCGCACCACCGGGATGAGGCCGGTGCCGATGGTCAGGTAACCACAGCGCTTCTGGTCGACGTACGGCCGCTGCGCGATGAAGCGCATGACCTCCTTGACCGCCGTCTCGTGCCACAGCCCACCGAAGTCATCGGTTCCGCTGGATTTCTTCGACGCCGGACCCTGGCCCGGCAGGTTGAAGATGACGACGTTGACGTTCACGCCCGCCGCCAGCTTGCTCGCCGCCGGCACGTAAGCGTCGTAGGCATTGCCGTCGTAGTCGCCGACGACGACCACCAGCGGGCACTGGCTGGTGGACGTGCACGTCACCGGGTGCAGCACCACGCCCTTGAGCGCCGCCTGCTGCTGCTCGTTGTTGACCAGCACGCTGATCGTCGTCTGCAGTTCGAGGACCTCCACGGATGGCCCGGCCTTGGTGTCGGGGCCGCTCGCCGTGTCCGTGCCGCTGCCCTTGACGTCCTGGCCGGCCTGGCTGGCCGTGTCCGTCCCGGTGCCGCCCGCCGCTGCCGGCGTCGTGCTGCTGCCACATGCGCCGAGCGCCAAGACCACCGAACCGCCTGCAAACCACTTGCGCCACTGCATGAAGCACCTCCGTCGCGCCGGCATTGTACCGATGCCACCTGCGCCGACAACCCCGCGACCGCGCTGATCGACGGGCGTTTTGGCAATCATTGGCCACCTTTCAAGAGGTTGCACGAAGATGTCGGCGTTTCGTGTCATTTCGATCGGAAGCGATCGAAGTGCGATCGAAGGTCCGGCCACCAAGGCCGCGTCCGCACCTCCCCGCAGGACGGCGTGATCGCGGTCGGCAGAGGCACACGCAGCGGGGCCGCAACTCGGAATCTGCAATTTTCTTGCGTTCCGGCGCGACTTGCACAGGGTTGAGCATTGACACCCAAAGCCTCAGCTTCCTATTCTCGCCCTGGTGGGATGAAGTGGGCGTTTTGGGGCTGTAGTGGATCGAAGTGCAGGAATCAGGCGGGCAGGGACCAGGCGGGCAGGGATTCGAGGGACAGCGGGTGGAGAGGGGCAACGTGGCGATCCGGTTTCGCGGCGAGCACATCCAGAAGGTCGACGACAAGTGCCGCTTGAGCATTCCGGCGGCCTTTCGCCAGGCCTTGGAGGCCCACGGCGACTCGCGCCTCGTGCTGTGCAAGTCCGTGAGCGGCGGCTGCATCCAGGTCTACACGGCGAGCGATTGGGAAGCGGTCGAGGACAAGATCCTCGCGGCGCCGCCCAGCGACCAGGCCGTGCGCAACCTGCGGCGCTTCCAGGTGGCGAGCAGCGTGATGGCCGAGCCCGATGGCCACGGCCGCGTGCTGCTGCCCACGGCGCTGCGCGCGTACGCGGGCGTGTCGGCCTCGACGGAAGTGGTGATTGCCAGTCAGATCAATTGGTTCGAGGTCTGGCAGAAGGATCGCTGGGACGCCGAGCAGCAGCGCATCGAGAGCGCCCTGCCCGAGTGGGGCAACGATCTGGCGCGTCTGGGCCTATGAAACGCAAAGGGAAAGGTCCAGGCACCCGCGCGGCGCCTGCCAGACCGGAACGATCTTTGACAACCTTGTCTTTGGAACCAACAGGCCAGGATGCCGCGGAGTTCCGTCACGAGACGGTGCTGCGTGACGAGGTCGTGGCGGCGGTGGCGGAGGCTCCCGCAGGCTGGGCGGTCGATTGCACGCTGGGTGGCGGCGGTCACGCCGAGGCGATCCTGGCGCAATGTCCGCAGCTTTCGCTGCTGGGCCTCGATCGCGATCCGGCGGCGCTGGCGGCGGCGAGCGCCCGGCTGGCGCCGTTCGGTGCGCGGTTTGCCCCAGTGCAGGCGCCCTTTGCCGAGCTGGCCCAGGTCTGCGCGGCGCGCGGCCTGACTGAACTATCTGCCATTGTTGCCGATCTCGGCGTGTCGTCGCATCAGCTGGACACGGCGGAGCGCGGCTTCTCGTTTCGCTTCGAGGGTCCGCTCGACATGCGCATGGATCCGACCCAGGGTCCGACGCTGGCGGAGCTGCTGGAGACCGTCACGCTCGAGGATCTCGCGGATGTCCTCTACAATTACGGCGATATCCGGCACTCGATCGGCACGGCGCGCATCGTCTTGCAGGCGTACCGCGAGGGTGCGGCGACGACCGGCGAGCTGGCCCGGCACCTGGCACGGCGGCTGCCGCGCGAGCGCTCCATGCACCCGGCAACACAGGTCTTTCAGGCCTTGCGCATCTGGGTGAACGGGGAACTGGCGCAGCTCGAGACCCTGCTGCACGACGGACCGCAGCTGCTGGCGAAGGGCGGCGTGATGGCGGTGATCAGCTTTCACTCCGGCGAGGATCGGCTGGTCAAGCAGGCGTTCACGGCGCTCGCGCCGCGCAAGTACGGTGAATTCTTGAGGCCGCAACGCAAAGGCATGGTTCCAGAAGACAAGGAGCAGGAAGGCAACCCGCGCTCACGCAGCGCGCGGCTGCGGGTGCTGGAGAGGGCGGGGGCGCGGGAAGAGGAAAGTGGGGGTGATCGTGAGTGAACTGTTCGAGACTCGGCGCGTCACGGAGTGGTGGACGCGGCCGCTCACCGACGTCGAACGCGCGAACCGCTCGGAGCGCTTCTTCTGGTGGCGCGTCACGGCCATCCTCGGCGTCGGCATCAGCATCGGCGCCCTCGGGATCATGCAGGTGCGGCGCAGCTCGGTCGGAATTCGCACGGCCTACGAATTGGTCAAGACAAGCGAGGCCTTGCGCGAGCAGATCGAGGCAAACCGCCACCTGGAGGCGAAGCTGACGGGCATAAAGAACCCGAATGATCTTCGCAAAGAAGCCAGCGAGACCTACCAGATGCACGTCCCTGGCGCGGACGAGATGGAAGAGGTGGATTGACGTGATCTGTGCAAGCTCCAAAAACCACAGCCGATTCGGTGCCGCCCTGCGGTGCTGCGCGCTCGTGCTCTGCCTCGCGTTCGGGGCGGCGGCATGCTCGTCGGCGGAGGTGGAGGAGCAAAAGCGCCAGGAGAAGGCGGACTTCCACTACAACCTCGCCAACGGCTACTTCCAGACCGGCAACATCGACCTCGCGATCCGCGAGCTGATCAGCGCCCTCGACATCGACGACATGCACGCCGATGCGCGCTACCTCTATGGTTTCATCCTGTTTGGCCGCAAGCGCTACGAAGAGGCGGCGGAGCACTTCCGCAAGGCGCTCAAGACCAAGCCCAACTACTTCGCGGCGCGCAACCACCTGGGCGTGACGTACCTGGAGCTGGAGCGCTGGTACGACGCGGTCGTCGCGCTGGAACCTCTTTTGAAAGAGCCGACTTACACGACGCAGTTCCTGGTCTACAACAACCTGGGCTGGGCGTACTTCAAGCAGGGCGATCTGCGGCTGGCGGACAAGAACCTGCGCATGGCCGTGTTCCTGAATCCGAAATTCTGCCAGGGCTACCGCAACCTGAGCCTCCTGGCGACGCAGCAGCGCGACTTCCACGGCGCCGCGGAGCAGATGACCGAGGCGGTGCAGCGCTGCCCGCAGTACGCGGAGCTGCACCTGCAGCTCGGCGAAGCGCTGGTGGCGGACAACCAGCTCGGGCCGGCGGAAGCGGCCTTCAAGAAGTGCGCGGAACTGGCCGGAGAGACTGCGCTCGGCCGCAGGTGCAAGGGGCGAATCAATGGCGCGACGACCCCATAGCTGGCGACAGCGCATCTTTCTCTGGGTGGACCGCGAAGGCTCCGACCCGGCGGCGCGCTTGGAGCGCGGCAACCGGCGCGTGCAGCAGGTCGTCTTCCTGATCGGCCTCTACGTGGTCTTCGCCTATTCCGCCGCGGTGTTCACGGTCATGCACGTCGAGGACGTGCGGCAGTACGCCGAGGGCAACCTCATGGCGCACCAGAAGATCGAGACGCGGCGCGGCGACATCCTGGACCGCAATGGCGTCACGCTCGCGACAAGCCTGCGCGCGGACAGCATTTCCGCCGATCCGCGCTGGGTGCTGCCGCCGGGCGTCAAGCCCAGCAAGATGCCGTTCCAGAGCAAGGAAGCGATTGCCCTGCGCCAGAAGATCGCGATCACGATCGCGGACATCCTCGGCAAGCCGCGCGAGGAGCTGATCGCCAACCTCAACCGCGCCAAAGGCTTTGTCTATCTCGCGCGGCACATCGACACCAAGGCGTCCAAGCTGCTGCACGAGGCGCAGCAGAAGGGCAAGCTGCCGGGCATCACGATCCAGCCGGAATTCGTGCGCTATTTCCCGAACAACGCGCTCGCCGGCGCGCTGGTCGGCCGCGAGACGACGACGGGCAGCATCGAGGCGAGCTTCGACCAACTGCTGCGCGGTCAGCAGGTGGAGCTGCGCTCCTACAAGGACAGCGCCTCGACGCAGATGTACTTCGATGGCGCGCCGGAGCCAGGACTGTTCGGCGGCAACAACATCACGCTGACGATCGACGAGAAGATCCAGGCAGTTGCTGAGCACCACCTGGAAGCCGCCGTGACGGAGTACCAGGCCAAGCACGGCATCGCCGTGGTGCTGGACGTGCAGACCGCGGAGGTGCTGGCGCTGGCGCAGTGGCCGGTGTTCAACCCGAACGACACGCGCACCGATCCGAAGTGCTGGTTTTACGTCACGGATCCGAAGAACGAGCCCAAGTGCGGCTACCACGATGTCGCGCTCGAGGCGCAGTTCGAGCCGGGCTCGATCTTCAAGGTGTTCAACCTCGCGATTGGCCTGCAGGAAAAGGCCGTGTCGCTCACGGAGGTCATCCCGACGGGCGCGCCGCTGCTGGTCGGCAACAAGGTCATCAAGGACGACCACCCGCACCCGCAGGTCAACTGGCTGCAGTCGCTGCAGGTGTCGTCGAACATCGCCAACGCCAAGATCGCGCTGCGCATGGACAGCAGCGTGTACGAAACCTATCTGAAGAAGCTCGGTTTTGGCCGCCGGCTGGACCTGGGCATCATCGGCGAAGGCGCGGGGCAGCTCGCGCCGGCCAGCAAGTGGAGCCGCATCCAATACGCCAACATCGCGTTTGGCCAAGGCATTGCCGTGACGCCGCTGCAGATGGTGGCCGGCTTCGCGGCGATCGGCAATGGCGGCACGTGGCGGCGGCCACGGCTCATCCATGACGTGATCAGCCCGGACGGCAAGAATGACCGGCACTTCCAGGTCGAGGCCGGGACGCGCGTGTTCACCGAGGCGACCACCAAGCTGGTGCTGCAGGCGATGGCGTCGGTGTGCCAGCCGCGCAGCGAGACGAGCCTGGGTGGCACGGGAACCGCAGCGCGCATGCCCAATTACTCGATCGGCGGCAAGACGGGCACGGCGCAGCAGGCCAACGGGCACGGCGGCTACTCGGACTCGGCGTGGGTCGGCAGCTTCATCGGCGTGACGCCGATCGAGAAGCCGCGGCTGGTGATCCTGGCGGCCATCGACACGCCGACGAAGTACGATCCGAAGCTGGGCAAGATTGCGCGCTACGGCGGCATTGTCGCGGCGCCGGTGGTTCGCGAGATTGCACGGTTTTCTCTGCCCTACCTAGGCGTGCCGCCGAGCCCGGGCGCGCCGTACCTGGACCGCAACGACGCCGACAAGGCGCGGCTGCAGGACCAGCAGCGGCTGGCGGCGGCGCACAAGGCCGCGGACGAACTGCTGGTTCAGGAGCATGCCCTGCCGGTCGAGCCCAAGGCGCAGAGCGCGGAGGTGCTGGCGCCCGGCCAGGTGCGCGTGCCGGACCTGCACCGGCTGCCGATGCGCACCGCGCGGCAGAAGCTGGCGGCGGTCGGGCTGGGTCTGGAAGCGCACGGCAGCGGCATCGGCGTGACGCAAGGACCGCTGCCCGGGGCGGTGGTGCGCGCGGGCACCGTGGTGCAGGTGGCGTTCAAGAGGCTGAGCGAGGTGGCGGAGCAGACGCCGCCGGTGGTGGGGCAGAACTGATGCGTCTCGGGGACTTGCTGCACAGTGCGGGCGTCGCGCCAGGAGGAGCCGCAGCCGTCGACCTCGGCGTCGAGATCCGCGCTGTCGTCGCCGACTCCCGCCAGGTCGAACCCGGCGCGCTGTTCGTGGCGTGCTCCGGCGCCCGCGTGCAAGGCACGGCCTTTGTCGCAGCCGCCGTCGAGCGCGGTGCGGTGGCCGTCCTCGCGCAAGCGCCCGTGCCTTCGTGCCCCGTGCCGCTCATCGTGGTGCCAGACACGCGCGCCCTGCTCGGCCCGATCGCCGCCGCATTCCACGGCCACCCGAGCCGCGCGATGAAGGTCATTGGGATCACGGGCACCAACGGCAAGACGACGACCAGCATCCTGCTCGGCACCCTGCTGGGCGCTGCCGGCCACCGCGCGGCGGCCATCGGCACCCTCGGCGTCTGGACGCCGGAAGGCACGCGCGCCGGGCACATGACGACGCCGGAAGCGCCGGAATTGCAGAGACTTCTCGCGGAGCTGCGCGACCAGGGCTTCACCCACGTCGCCATCGAAGTCAGCTCCCACGCGCTGGACCAGCACCGCGTCGCGGGCGTGGAGTTCGCGGTCAAGCTGTGGACCAACTTGAGCCGTGATCACCTGGACTACCACGGCACGGAAGCCGCGTACGCCAGCGCCAAGGCCAAGCTGTTCCGCGAGCTGCCGCTGCAAGGCGCGCCGGCTTTCGTCAATGGCGATGACCCTTTTGCCGCCGCCATGGGCCGCGAGAGCCATGCCCAGGCCTGGAGCTTCCGCGGCGACCCGACCGCGCAGCACCAGGCCCACGATCTGCACGCCGACGCCAGCGGGCTGTCGCTGCGGCTGTCGAGCCCGGGGCATGGCGACCTGGCCCTGCACGCGCCGCTGGTGGGTCGCCACAACGCCGAGAATCTGGTGGCTTCCGTGCTCGCCTGCCGCGCGCTCGGCGTGGCGGATGCCGACCTGCAGCGTGCCGCCGCGCAGCTCCAGGCCCCGCGCGGTCGCTTGGAGCCCGTGCCGAACTCCTTGGGCGCCTTGGTCGTGGTCGACTACGCCCACACGCCCGATGCGCTGGTCAAGGTGCTGCCGGCGCTGCGCCCGCTGGTCGCGCCCGGGCGGCGGCTGGTGTGCCTGTTCGGCTGCGGTGGCGATCGCGATCGCGGCAAGAGGCCGCTCATGGGCGAAGTGGCCGCACACCTGAGCGATGTCATCATCGCGACGTCCGATAATCCTCGCTCGGAGCAACCGGAGGCCATCCTGGCCGCGATCGAGGAAGGCCTGGTCGCGGGCGGCGCGCTGCCCCTGCCGTCCCTGGTGCCGAGCGCGCTCGCGGATCTGGCCGGGCGGCCGGGCTACATCGTCGAGGTCGATCGCGGCAGCGCCATCCGCCGCGCGATCGGCGTGCTGGGTCGCGGCGATGTGCTGTTGATTGCTGGGAAAGGTCACGAGACGACGCAGACGATCGGCGCCGACGTGCGGCCCTTCGACGACGTGGCCGAAGCGCGCCGCTGGCTGAGCCAGCACCGCCAGAGCGGCGGCGTCTGGCTGCGCCCCGAAGCCTTTGCCTTCGACGGCGAAATCGCGGTGCGCGCCTGCGGCGGCAAGCTGCGCGTCCCCGGCCGCCGCTGGAGCACGGGCCTGTGCACGGACAGCCGCCAGCTCGGCGACGGCTCCCTGTTCGTCGCCCTGCCGGGAGAGCGCTTTGACGGCGCGGACTTCCTGGGCGAGGCGATCGCCAAGGGCGCCGCCGGCATCGTGTGTGCGCGCGGTCGCGGCGAGGCGTTCGCGGAGGCGGCGCGCGCCGGCGGCACCTTCCTGCTCGAAGTCGACGATCCGCTGGTGGCGCTCGGCCGCCTGGCCCTCGATCACCGCACGCGCTTTCAGCCCTTGTGCGTCGGCGTCACGGGCTCCAACGGCAAGACGACGACCAAGGAGCTGACGGCGCTGGCCCTGGGCAGCCTGGGTCCGGTGCTGGCCACCCAAGGCAACTTCAACAACCGCATCGGCGTGCCGCTCACCCTTGCGCGGCTCGGGCCGCAGCACCGCGCCGCCGTCATCGAAATGGGCATGAGCGAACCGGGCGAGATCGCGACGCTCTGCCAGATCGCGGTGCCGCGCATCGGCATCGTGACCAGCATCTCCGAAGCGCACCTGGAGGGCATGGGCACCCTGGCCGCGATCGCCGACGAGAAGATGGTGCTGCCGCACGCGCTGCCGGCCGATGGCGTCGCGGTGCTGCCGGCCGAGGAGCCGCTGCTGCGCGAGCGCGCCGCCGGGCTGGCCTGTCGCGTGCTCTGGTTCGGTCAGCAGGCGGGTGACGTGCACCGCGTCGGGCCGCTGCGGGTCGAAGGCCTGGCGCAGCACTTCACGGCGGATGTCGCCGGCACGCGGGTCGACGTGACGCTGCCCGGCCTGGGCGTGCACCTGGCGCACAACGCCCTGGGCGCGCTGGCAATTGCCCTGGCGGCAGGCGCGGATCTGGATGCGGCGGCGGCGTCCCTGGCGCGCTACCAGCCGGTGGGCCAGCGCATGCTGCCCTCGCAGATCGGTCCGTGGCTCGTGCTCGAGGACTGCTACAACGCCAACCCGCGCTCGACGGAAGTCGCCCTGGATACGCTGGCTTCGCTGACGGGGCCGCGCGTTGCCGTTCTCGGTTCGATGCTGGAACTGGGCGCGACGTCGCACGCACTGCACGCCCGTGTCGGCCGCCACGCCGCGCAAACCGGCGTCGATCTGCTGATCGCGGTGGGACCGATGGCCGCCGCCTACGCCGAAGGCGCCCGCGCCGGCGGCCTGCCGGCGCATCGCGTCGCCGAAGTGGCCGAGCCCGCGGACGCCGCCGCCCTGGTCGCCGATCGCCTGCCGGATGCCGGCGTCGTCCTCATCAAAGGTTCGCGCGGCGCCCGCATGGAACGTGCCGTCGCCGCCCTGCGCGCCCTTCTACCCGAGTCTGCCGCCCCGGGCGCAGAACAGGGGAGGTGCTAGTGTTTCTTTGGCTTTCCCAGAACTTCCGCGGTCAGTTCGGTCCGCTGAACGTCTTTCGCTACGTCACGTTCCGCTCGATCGGCGCGATGGCCACGGCGCTGCTCATCGCCATGGTGCTGTTCCCGTGGTTCATCCGCCTGTTGCAAGCCAAGCAGATTGGCCAGGTGATCCGCGATGACGGCCCGCAGAGCCACTTCTCCAAGAAGGGCACGCCCACCATGGGCGGCGTGCTGCTCATCGTCAGCGTCGCGCTCGCGACCCTGCTCTGGGCGGATTTGACCAACACGTTCATCTGGTTGTCGCTCACCGTGACGCTGGTGTTCGGCGTCCTGGGCTTCATCGACGACTTCCTCAAGATCCGCGACCGCAACTCCAAGGGCGTCACGGAAAAGCAGAAGCTGCTCACGCAGTTCGGCACGCTCGGCATCCTCTTCGGCCTGATGTACATGGGCTGGTTCGGCAAGGATCTCGGCGACACGCACCTCTACCTGCCGTTCACCAGCGCCAAGCACTTCGCGGTCGACATCGGGCCCATCGCCTACGCTCTGTTCGCCAGCGTCACCGTCGCCGGCTACTCCAACGCCGTCAACCTCACCGACGGCCTCGACGGCCTCGCGATCGGCCCCGTCATGGTTTCCGCCTTGACGTTCGGCGTGTTGTGCTACCTCGTCGGCGCCCACTTCGGCTCCTTCGACGTCGCGCGCTACCTGCTCATCCCGGTCGTCCCCGAGGCGCACGAGCTCGCCATCCTCATGGCCGCCGTCATCGGCGCCGGCATCGGCTTCCTCTGGTACAACACCTACCCCGCCCTGGTGTTCATGGGCGATGTCGGCGCCTTGGCCCTCGGCGGCGCGCTCGGCATGGTCGCCGTCTTCTCGAAGAACGAGCTGCTCTCGCTCATCGTCAACGGCCTGTTCGTCGTGGAAGCCGCCAGCGTCGCCCTGCAGCGCACCTGGTACAAGCGCACCGGCAAGCGGATCCTGCGCATGGCCCCCATCCACCACCACTTCGAGAAGCTCGGCTGGCCCGAACCGCGCGTGACGGTTCGCTTCTGGATCATCTCGATCATGCTCTCCATGGTGGCGCTCGCCAGCCTGAAGTTGAGGTAGCAGATGGCCCCGCCCGTCATCGCGTCCGACATGGACGAAAACCTGCTCGATTTCGAGGTCTTGGAGCACAGCGCCGAGAACGGGGCGAC
Organism: uncultured Myxococcales bacterium; assembly: GCA_903917305.1. Classification (GTDB taxonomy): domain Bacteria; phylum Myxococcota_A; class UBA9042; order UBA9042; family UBA9042; genus CAIXAA01. The sequence goes on from CAIXAA010000563.1 coordinate 17,141, forward strand.
CCGCATCTCGCCGCCGCCGGACGTGCCCAAGAGCCCGGTCGCGCTGGTGCCCGTGCCCGTCGGCATGGACTGGGGCCTGTTTGCCACGGTGATCGGCCTGATGACGCTGGGCGTCGTGATGGCCTTCTCGGCGTCGATCTACGTCGCGCTGCACCAGCATGGCGGAAATGAAACGCATTTCTTGACGCGCCACCTCGGCCACGCGGCCGTGGCGCTGGTCGTGCTGCTCGTCGCCTGCCACGTGCCCTACCAGTTCTGGCGCAAGGCCGCGGTGCCCATCCTGCTGTTCGCCATCGCGATGTTGGTGGCGGTGCTGCTGGTGGGCGAGACGCGCAACAACGCCACGCGCTGGCTGATCATCGGCGGAATCCCGTTCCAACCCGCGGAGTTCGCGAAGTTCGCCTTCGCCCTGTTCCTCGCACACTCCCTGACCAAGAAGACCGCGAGCAACACCGTCGGCAAGTTCTCCATCGGCTTTCTGCCCTATCTCCTCGTCTGGGTTGGCGTTTTCGCGCTGTGCATGAAGCAGCCGGACCTCGGCACCGGCATCGTGCTCGCCGTGCTGCTGTTCTCGATGACCTACATCGCCGGCACCAACGTGGCGTACCTGCTGTTCCTCGTCTTCGCCGGCGTGTTCGGCCTGCTGACCTTCATCATCCACGACCCGATGCGTTCGCGCCGCCTGGTGGCGTTCTTGGAGCCGCTGCAATACCGTGATACGTCAGGCTTTCAGCTGTTCAACGGCAAGCTGGCGGTGGCGACCGGCGGGCTGTTCGGCAATGGCCTGGGCCTGTCGCGCCAGAAGCTCGGCTTCGTGCCGGAAGCGCACACCGACTTCATCCTCTCCATCATCGCCGAGGAACTGGGCCTGATTGGCGTCGCGCTGGTCGCCCTGGCGTTTCTCTACCTGATCCTGCGCGGTTTGCGCATCGCCATGCGGGCGCGCGACGAGTTCGGCCGCCTGCTGGCCAGCGGCATCACGGTCCTGCTCGGCACGCAGGCCGCCATCAACTTCGGCGTGGTCATGGGCACGCTGCCGACCAAGGGCCTGACGCTGCCGTTCGTGTCGCACGGCGGTTCGTCGCTGGTGGTGCTGGCGCTGGCGGCGGGCGTGCTGCTCAACGTCGGACGTGGCGGCAACCCGGACTTCGCGTTCCCCAGCCTGGGCTTGCGCATGCCCGCCTGGCTGCGGCCGCGGCCGAGCAAGACCGCCAACGTGCGCACCGGCAACACCCGCGTGCTTGCGCCGCGCACGGGAGACGACGCATGACCGCGACCGTCGCCCACAAAGTCGCCCTGGCAGGCGGCGGCACCGGTGGACACGTCACGCCCGCGCTGGCGCTCGCGGACGCGTTTGCCGCGGACGGCGCGCAGGTCTTGTTCATCGGCACGCCGCAAGGCCTCGAAGCGACGTTGGTTCCCAAGCGCGGCTATCCCATTGAACTCGTTCCCGGATCGCGCCTGGTGGGCGGCGGCATCGGCACCAAGGTGCGCGGCTTGCGCCACCTGGCCAGCGGCATCCTCGCGGCGCGCAAGATCCTGCAGGAACAGCAGATTGCTCTGGTCGTCGGCGTCGGCGGCTATGCATCGGGTGCCGCCCTGCTCGCCGCGCGCACGCTGGGCATCCCGACCGCGATCCACGAGTCCAACGCCGTGCCGGGCCTCACGAACCGCGTGCTCGGCCACCTGGTCGACCGCGTCTACCTGGGCTTCGCGGCCGCCAGCAACGACTTCGACCGCGAGCGCACCGTCGTGTCCGGCAACCCGGTGCGCCGCGAGATCGCCGCCGTCGCCGCCGGACGCAAGCCGCGCGAGAACCGGCCGGCCCATGTGCTGATCGTCGGCGGTTCGCAGGGTTCGGAGTTCCTCAACACGCGCGTGCCGCCGCTGCTGGCGCGGGTGGCGCAGGCGGGACAGTCGCTGGAAGTCCGCCATCAGGTCGGCAAGTTGGACCCCGCGCCCGTCACGGCGGCGTATGCCGAGCTTGGGCTGCCGGTGCGCGTCGAGACCTTCATCGACGACATGGCCGACGCCTACGCCTGGGCCGATGTCGCCATCACGCGCTCCGGTTCGGGCACGGTCGCCGAGCTGGCCGCCGCGGGCTTGCCGGCGCTGCTGGTGCCGTTCCCGCACGCTGCCGGCGACCACCAGGCCGCCAACGCCAAGGCCTTTGCCGACGCCGGCGCCGGCTGGTGGCAACGCCAGGAAACTTGGAATGAATCGGACGCTGCCGCCCGCATCGGCGGCCTCCTGGCCGACGCCAGGTCCTGGCGCGAGACGTCGAACGCCGCCCATGCTTTCGGTGCGGCCGACGCAGCGGGCGCAATTGCTGCCGACTGCGCGAGCTGGATGGAGGGACGCTGGTGAAAACTCGCACGTTTTCGGGTCGCCGCCCGAGCAACATCCGCAACGTGCCGCGCATCTCGCTGCGCGATCGCGCCATGGCGTGGTGGCATCAGCGCCAGGCTGCGCCGCAAGACCCGGAAGAGCAGGAGGAAGACGAGGAGCCCAGCGAGCCGCGCTTCGAGCTGACGCGCGTCGCCGGTGTCGTGGCGGCGATCGTGTGCCTGGCGCTGGTGGCCTTCGTGGTCGCCAACTTCGACCAGTACACGGCGCGGACCCAGCAGTTCCACGTCGCCAACTTCTCGATCAAGGGCGCGACGCGCGTCAAGCCCGAGGCGATCGAGGCGGCGAGCGGCGTGCACCTCGGCAGCTCCCTGATGGCCGTCGATCGCGTGCAGGTGCAGCGCAACATCGAGAACCTGCCGTGGGTTCGCTCCGCCCACGTCCAGGAGATCCTGCCTTCGACGCTGGCCATCACGGTGACGGAGTACAAGCCGTACGCGCTGCTGCTGGACAAGAAGATGATGGTCGTGGACCGCGCGGGCTTCATCTTCAAGGAAGCGGAGCCCGACGAGGCGAGCGATCTACCGATCATCACTGGCCTCCCGTCGGAGCTCGTGCGCGACGTGCACACCCAGGTGGCTGCGGACGCACGCGAGACGGTCACGCAACGGCGGCTGCGCGACCTGCTGCGCCTCATCGAAGCGCATACGGATTCGCCGGTTGCGACGCGCTTCCCGCTCAGCGAAGTGCACTGGGACCCGGTGCTGGGCACGACGCTGATTTCGGCCAAGGACGGCGCGGAAGTGCGCCTCGGGCACGCGATGGAGACCGATCTCGGCCGCGCGTTCCAGATGGTCGGGCGGCTGCTGGACAACGTGCAGGGGCGCAAGGAATGGCTCAAGTACGCGCTCTTGGACGACGAACTGCGGCCGGACCGCGCGGTCGTGCAGGTGGTGCCGCTCGGCCAGCGCGCCGAGGAACCGGCCAAGGCGGGCGGCGCGGCCGGCGAGCGGCTCCCCAAGGCGGGGCCGGCGGCCGACAAGGCCAAACAAGACGGCAAGAAGACGGATCCGGCCGCGGCAGCAGCACCGCGGGCGGCAGCAGAAGACAAGCCACAGATCGACTGACGGAGGGGCATCGTGGGAAAGCGTGACGAAATCATCGTGGGACTGGACGTGGGAACGCACAAGGTGGTGGCCCTGGTCGGCGAACTCAAGCCGGATGGCGGCTTGGACATCATCGGCGTGGGCACCAGCCAGTCCAACGGCATCAAGAAGGGCGTGGTGGTCAACGTCAACGAGACGATGGAAGCCATCCAGCGCGCGGTGCACGAGGCCGAACTGATGGCGGGCTGCACGGTGAATGCCGTCTATGTCAGCGTTTCTGGCGGGCATTTGAAGTCGTTCAACAACCGCGGCGTCGTCTCCGTGCAGAACCGCGAGGTGCAGGAGGCCGACATCGAGCGCGTGCTCGAGAACGCAAAGGCCGTGCAGATCCCGGCGGATCGCCAGATCATCCACACGGTTCCCCAGGAGTTCCTGGTCGATGACAACGACGGCATCAAGCACCCGGTCGGCATCAGCGGCGTGCGGTTGCAGGTGAACGTCCACATCATCACGGCGCTGAACTCCGGCGTGCAGAACGTGGTGCAGTGCGCCGAGCGCGCCGGCCTGCATGTGCTCAAGACGTCTGCGGAAATGCTGGCGGCCGGGCGCGCGGTGCTGGAAGACGACGAGAAGGAGCTGGGCGTGGTGCTGGTCGACATCGGCGGCGGCACGACGGACATCGCGATCTACCA